>CALQLF020000001.1 GCA_943331345.2 Candidatus Planktophila lacus
CAGTTCGGAAACGCGCAGACCGGTGGCATAGAGCACCTCCAGCATGGTGCGGTCCCGGTGGCCAAGCGGTTCGGAGGTTTCCGGCGCCCGAAGCAACGCTTCAACTTGAGTCTCTGCCATGGTTTTAGGCAGCGAACGACCAATCTTCGGGGTGGAAATCTGGGTGGTCGGGTCTTCGGGGAGGGCGCCTTCGCGCACCAGGAACCGGAAGAACCGCCGGAAGCTCGACAACTGGCGAGCCGTGGAACGGGGCTGAGCGCCTTGGTCTACCCGCCAAGCGATGTAGCCCTGGAGTTCTTCACGCACGGTGGTTTCGATGGCGCGCCCTTGCGCTTTCTGCCAACGGGCCAGCGTGAGCAAGTCCGCCTTGTAGGCAGACAGGGTGTTTTCCGAAAGCCCGCGCTCCATCCAGATGGAGTTCAGGAAACGGGCAATGACAGGGCCACCCTCATCCGAGGGACCGATGGGGGGCTTGGCGACACGGAGCCGCGACGCTGCAGGCACAGCGGCGGTTCGGGAAGCCAGCGACAGTTTGACCGCGGAACTCATGTGGCTGAGTATGTTGCCCACCTGCTCGATACAGCGTGACCGGAATCACATTCGCCCGTGGTAGTTAACATTAAGAGACCTCCATCACAAACCGCGAGGCTGGTTGGCGCCGCCCATGGCGTCTGGAGCAACCTCTGGTTCGTCTCCCTGGCCCTGGTTGCGCTGGCCGGCGTGGTAGTGCTACCCCGCCTGCACTGGCGTAGACACTGTACCCGTTTCTTCTCCCGGGTCTTTTTTGCGGGCACCGGCATGCGCGTGAAGGTAGTGGGCTTGCACCACCTCCCCGCCGGCACCTGTGTGGTGGTGGCGAACCATGCCAGCTACCTAGATGGCCCCTTGATGCATGCCGCCCTCCCCGCGCATTTTGCCTTTGTTATCAAGGGTGAAATGGCTCGCGTGCCCTTGGCCGGCTTCCTGCTGCGGCGCATCGGCAGCGAGTTCGTGGAACGCCAGAACCGTCACCGGGGCGGCCGCGACACCCAGCGCATTCTCGGCAAGGCGGCCGAAGGGCAGGCGCTGGGGGTGTTCCCGGAAGGCACTTTCTTCGCCCCACCCGGCCTGCAGAAGTTCCAATCCGGGGCCTTCCTCGCTGCGGCCCGCGCCGGCTTGCCCATCGTCCCGGCCGTCATTCGCGGCACGCGCCAGGCATTGGACGCAGACTCTTGGCTACCGGCACCCGCACGCATTACCGTGGAACTGCTGCCCCCCCTGCCGCCACCGGCCAATGAAAAACCGGCCATCGTCGCCGCCCGCGAAGCGGCCCGTGCCGCCATCCTGGCAAGGCTCGACGAACCCGATGCCACCACGAGTGGATAAACCTCTGCAGAAGAACCAGCGCCGTCGTTGGTGGAATTCCCTCGGCCCCGGATTGGTCACGGGCGCGGCAGATGACGACCCGAGCGGCATCGTCACCTATACGCAAGCCGGCGCCCAGTTCGGCTGTGGACTCCTCTGGACCGTGGTGCTCACCACCCCACTCATGGTGGCCGTGCAACTCGCCAGCGCTCGCCTCGGCTGGGCCACGCGCAGCGGCATTGGTACCAGCCTACGCCGGCACTATCCGCAACCTCTGGTCTTGGCACTGGTGGCGCTGCTGGCCGCTGCCAACATCTTCAATCTAGGCGCAGACCTCGCGGCGATGGTGGAAGTGGCGCATCTGGCCACCGGCCTCAACCATCCGGCGGCCTGGCTACTGGGTATTGCCGGTGGCTCCCTGCTGCTGGAGGTTTTGGTGCCCTTCGACCGCTACGCCCCAGTGCTGAAACTACTCACGTTCGCGCTGCTGTCCTACGCCGGCGTGCTGTTCGTGGTGGCCGTGCCCTGGGTGGATGTCTTGCTCGGCGCGCTTGGCTTGGCCATCAGCCCACTGCATGGGCGGGCCGCGGGCTTCAACCTCGATACGGGCTTGATGGTCTGCGCCGTATTCGGCACCACCATCAGCCCCTATCTGTTCTTCTGGCAAGCCTCACACGAAGCTGAAGACGGCAATTTCCTCGGTGGCACCAGTTCACCCCCGGCGGCTGCGGATTGGGCAGCCATTCGCTTCGACACCGTCGTAGGCATGGCTTTCTCGAACGGCGTAGCGCTGGCAGTGATGGTGGCAGCAGCCGCCACGCTTTATGGCGCGGGCGGTGCCCAGGTGAGTACTGCGGGGCAAGCGGCAGCGGCCTTGCGCCCGGTAGCGGGTGAAGCTGCATTCCTCATGTTCACTGTCGGCATGCTCGGCGCGGGCTTGCTGGCTGTGCCTGTGCTGGCCGGTAGTACCGCATACGCGGTGGCCGAAGCGTTCGGCTGGAAGGCCAGCCTGGAACTCCCTTTCTGGCGGGCGCCGCGGTTCTACGCCTTGCTGTGCGGCACGGTAGGCGCTGCGGTGCTGCTCCAAGTCGTGGATACCGACCCGATGCGCATGCTGTTCTGGGCGGCCGTCATCAATGGTCTGGTGGCGGTGCCCATTTTGGTGGCCCTCCTGCTGCTGGTGCGCCGCGCAGACGTCATGGGGGCTTGGCGGGCCAGCCGCCGCCTGATGGCAGTCAGTTGGCTGGCGGTAGCCGTGATGACAGTCGTGGCCGCCATGCTGGTAGCCACGTCACTGTAACGGCTGAAGCCTGAATTGACCGACAGCGCTGCCGGCGGCCACCCAACCTCAGCGGCCGTCTGCGGTTACATGTTGCGGCGGTAGCGACCACCCACCGCATACAGGGCATTAGACACCTGTCCGAGCGAGGCAACCTTCATCGTCTCCATCAGTTGCTCGAACACGTTGCCACCCGTCGCTGCCACCTGCTGAAGCGTCGCGAGCGCCGCTGGCGCACGGCCCGCATTGCGCGTCTGCCAGGTATGTACCGCCAACACTTGCTGGTCCTTCTCTTCGTCTGTGGAACGGATGAGGTCGGCGGTAACACTCTGGGCCTCGCTACCGGGCGCGAGGAAAGTATTCACACCGATGAGCGGCAGCGTGCCGTCATGCTTCAGATGTTCGTAGTGCAGGCTTTCTTCCTGAATCTTGCCACGCTGATACATGGTTTCCATGGCGCCCAGTACGCCACCGCGTTCGCTGATGGCCTCGAACTCGCGGTAGACAGCCTCTTCTACCAAGTCCGTGAGGTACTCGATGGCGAACGAGCCCTGCCATGGATTCTGGTTCTTGTTCAGCCCCAGTTCGCGATTGATGATGAGCTGGATAGCCACTGCGCGGCGCACGCTTTCTTCAGTCGGTGTGGTCAGCGCCTCGTCGTAGGCGTTGGTGTGCAAGCTGTTGCAGTTGTCGAACAACGCATACAGCGCCTGCAGCGTGGTGCGGATGTCGTTGAACTGGATTTCGCGAGCGTGCAATGAACGCCCACTGGTCTGAATGTGGTACTTCAGCATCTGGCTGCGCGCATCCGCGCCGTAGCGGTCGCGCATGGCACGTGCCCAAATACGGCGAGCCACACGCCCAATAACTGCGTATTCCGGGTCCATGCCGTTGGAGAAGAAGAAGCTCAGGTTCGGCGCGAAGTCGTCCACCTGCATGCCACGCGCCAGGTAGTACTCCACGATGGTGAAGCCATTGGCCAACGTGAACGCCAACTGCGATACAGGGTTCGCCCCGGCTTCGGCGATGTGGTAGCCGGAGATGGATACGGAGTAGAAGTTCTTCACCTGATGGTTGGTGAAGTACTGGGCTACGTCGCCCATCATGCGCAGCGCGAATTCCGTGGAGAAGATGCAGGTGTTTTGCGCTTGGTCTTCCTTAAGGATGTCTGCCTGCACGGTGCCACGCACCAAACGCAGGGTGTCCGCCTTGATGCGCGCATAAGTCTCGGCATCCACCAACTGGTCGCCGGTCACCCCGAGCAGACCCAGGCCATAGCCATCGTTGGTTTGGGGAAGTTCACCGCGATACACCGGGCGCTTATCGCCGAGCAAGGTCGCGATGCGCTCCTGCGCCGCTGCCCACTGCCCGGTCTCGTGCAAGTGCCGCTCAATCCGCTGATCGATGGCGGTGTTCATGAACATGGCCAGAATCATTGGCGCCGGGCCGTTGATGGTCATGGACACCGAAGTGAACGGCGAGCAGAGATCGAAACCTGAGTACAGGCGCTTCATGTCGTCGAGCGTGGCGATGGATACCCCGGAATTGCCGATGCGGCCATAAATGTCCGGACGGGTGTCGGGGTCTTCGCCGTAAAGCGTCGTGCTGTCGAAGGCCGTGGAAAGACGCTTGGCCTTGGAGCCCGCTGCCAGCAAGTGGAAGCGACGGTTGGTGCGTTCCGGCATACCCTCGCCCGCAAACATGCGGATAGGGTCCTCTTCCTCGCGACGATACGGATACACGCCAGCGGTATACGGATAAGCACCCGGCAGATTTTCCTGCATCAGGAAGTTCAGCAGGTCGCCCCAGCCACGGAACTTCGGCACGGCGAGTTTGGGAACCACGTTATGACTGAGCGTGCCGGTGTAGTTGTCACCACGCACTTCCTTGCCGCGTACCAGATAGGTGTACTGCTCTTCCGTAGCGCCGCGAGCACGTTCGGGCCAGCCCTTCAGCAGCTTCACCCCTTCGCTGCCGATGGCCTCGAGCGCGTCGTTATAGGCGCGACGCAGCATGCCGATACCAGCTTCAGCCGACTCCAACTGTGCAGCGGTATAAGCCTCCAGCGCCGCAGGGCGCTCGGCGTCGCCCAGCGTGCCGAGCGTTTCCCACACCCCTTGCGCGCGCGTAGCGGCGGCTGCGGCCTTCTCGGCGCCGGTGTGCGCCTGTCGGCCACCCTGGGCAATCTCGGCGAGGTAACGCACGCGTTCGCCCGGCACCAGTGCCGCGCGCTTCGGCGCAGTCAGTGGCGACAGCCCTTCCACCTTCCACGGCTGCAGGTTGCCCCACTTCGCATCCACGCGCTGCATCAGCGCCGCGAACAGGCAGTTCACACCACCGTCGTTGAACTGGCTGGCGATGGTGGGGAATACGGGTACTTCCTCGTCCGGCAAACCGAAGCAGTCCGGATGGTTACGCTTCCACTGCTTGCGCACATCGCGCAGCGCATCTTCGGCGCCGCGTTTCTCGAACTTGTTCAGCACCACTAGGTCCGCGAAATCGATCATGTCGATTTTCTCGAGCTGGCTGGGCGCACCGAACTCGGAGGTCATCACGTACATCGACAGGTCGACCATGTCGACAATCTCGGTGTCGCTCTGGCCAATGCCAGCCGTCTCGACCACGATAAGGTCGAAGCCGGCATATTTCAGCAACTGGATGCAGTCCTTCAGCACGGCACTGGTGGCCATGTGCTGCCGGCGCGTAGCCAGCGAGCGCATGAAGATTTGTGGCGCGGTGAGCGCATTCATGCGGATGCGGTCGCCGAGCAAGGCACCGCCCGAACGACGCCGCGTCGGGTCCATCGCCAAGACGGCAATCTGCCGGTCCGGGAAGAATCGCACCAGCCGGTTCAGCAACTCATCGGTGAGGGAACTCTTGCCGGCACCGCCGGTACCGGTAATGCCGACCACCGGCGGATGACGCAGCGTCTGCCCCGCTGCAACCCGCAGCGCAGCCACTTCAGTGCCTTCGCCCTCTTCAAGTACCGAGATGGCGCGCCCCAGCGCGCGATGGTCAGTGGCACTTAGTGCTTCGCCGGCATAAGCAGGCTTCGGCCAGGCACGAACGCGCTTGAACACGTCTTCGATCATGCCGTTCAGACCGAGGCGCATGCCGTCGTCAGGCGTGTAAATCTTCTCTACGCCGTGCGCTTCCAGCATGGCGATTTCATCAGGCGCAATGGTACCGCCGCCGCCCACGACAATGCGGATGTGCTCGGCACCCTGCTCGCGCAGCATGTCGACCATGTACTTGAAGTATTCATTGTGGCCGCCCTGGTAAGTCGAGCACGCGATGCCATCCGCATTTTCCTGAATGGCCGCACGGACGATTTCCGCTACCGAGCGGTTGTGCCCGAGGTGGACCACTTCCGCACCGTGCTGCTGCAGCAAGCGGCGAATGATGTTGATGGCCGCGTCGTGCCCATCGAACAGGGACGCCGCGCTGACGAACCGCAGGGGCGCGGTCTCGACACGGTCGGCAGGAGTATTCACGGGGGCGGCAGACACAGACATGGCGCTACTCACAAATGCGATGGGAGCAAATTCGATGGAGACCGGGGGCAACTCCCCCAGCCGAAAAAATAAAAGCTTTACTCAGTAGTAACGCCTTTACTGGTGAGTATACTAGTCATCCAGTACAGGTCAATGTCATCCCTCTAAACATGGTTGCTCCGGAAAACCCCTCGCCCGCCGACTCCCCCTGGAAGCCCAGTGGCGACCGTGCGCGCGACCGCGCCATGAAACGCGATGCCGTCATCCGGGCCGCCGCGCGCCTGTTCCGCGAACGCGGCTACCACCGCACTTCCCTTGACGACCTCGCACTGGCGCTGAACGTCACCAAGCCCACGCTTTACCGTTACGTGGAAAACAAGGAAGAAATCTTGTTCGAGTGCTTTCGGCTGGGTGTAGAGCGAATTCTGGCCGCCTTGCACTCCCCGCCCCCCGAGGCCACCACGGCCCGCGAACGCTTGCGCGCCTTGGTGCTCGGCTATGTCGGCGCCATCACTTCCGAATTTGGCTGGTGCATGGTGCGCGCCGAAGACCAGGACCTCGGCCCGGAAATGAGCCAAGCCATCAAGGCCGCCAAAACCGAAATCGACCAAGGCATCCGCCGACTCGTGCGCGACGGCATTGACGAGGGCACGTTTCGCGCCCACGACCCGAAGATGGTCGCCTTTGCCCTGGCTGGCGCCTTGAACTGGATTACCCATTGGCACCGCGAGGACGCCGCCCTCACGCCGGACGAAATTGCCGAGCGGTTCTTCGCGCTGTTCGATGGCGGCCTGAGCGCCACCTAACCCCCCGGACTTGTTTTTTTTGCAATGCACAAATAGTCTGTCGCCCCCTTAACAGGCGACTACAACGCACCACCACCTCCTCGAGGACGCCGTCATGACCACCGAATCCATCGTCATTCTCGCTGCCAAGCGCACCCCCATCGGCAGCTTTCAGGGCGTGCTGTCGGCCGCCACGGCTTCCCAACTCGGCGGTGCCGCCATTAGCGGTGCACTCGCCGCCAGCGGCCTTGCGCCGGCACTGGTGAACGAAGTCATCATGGGTTGCGTGCTGCCCGCCGGCCAGGGCCAAGCCCCAGCGCGTCAGGCGGCACTGAAGGCCGGCATCCCCGATTCCGTGCCGGCGACCACCATCAACAAGATGTGCGGCTCGGGCATGAAGGCCGTGATGATGGCCGCCGATGGCCTGCGCAGTGGCGACAGCGACTTCGCCGTCGCGGGCGGCCTCGAGTCGATGACCAACGCGCCTTACCTGCTGCTGAAGGCTCGCGGCGGCTACCGCATGGGCCATGGCGAACTGCTCGACCACATGTTCTACGACGGTCTGCAAAGCCCGTTCGACGGCAAGTTGATGGGCTGCTTCGGCGATGCTACTGCCGCCAAGTACGGCTTCACCCGTGAACAGCAAGACGCGTTCGCCGCCGAATCCGTGCGCCGTGCGCAGGCTTCGGTTGCCGAAGGCCGCTTTGCCGCAGAAATCGTCCCAGTCACTGTGAAGGGCCGCAAGGGCGACACCGTCGTGAACGTCGACGAAACCCCGGGCGCCTGCGACCTCGCCAAGATCCCCACGCTGAAGGCTGCGTTCAGCAAAGATGGCACCGTCACGGCCGCCAGTTCTTCTTCCATCTCGGACGGCGCGGCCGCCGTGGTCATGGCACGCGCCAGTGCCGCCGCTGCCCACGGCCTGCAGCCGGTAGCGCGTATCGTCTCGTACGCCAGCCACGCGAATGCGCCGGAGTGGTTCACCACCGCTCCCGTCGGTGCGCTGCACAAGGTGCTGGCCAAGGCCGGCTGGCAGGCCAGCGAAGTGGACCTCTACGAAATCAACGAGGCCTTCGCCACCGTCGCCATGGCCGCCATGCACGACTTGAAGCTCGACCACGCCAAGGTGAACGTGAACGGGGGTGCTTGCGCTCTCGGCCACCCGGTCGGTGCCACCGGTGCCCGTATTCTTGCCACGCTCATTTCCGCCCTGCAGGCCCGCGGCGGCAAGCGCGGTGTCGCGGCGCTGTGTATCGGCGGCGGCGAAGCCACGGCCATCGCCATCGAACTGGTCTGAGACCGGCTTTTGCGGTTAGGCTCTTCCCGGGGAATGGTTCCCGGGGAGAGCGACGATGAAAGAAAGCGTTAAGTATCCCGACTACATCGGGGTTTCCGAAGTGACCACGCGCTCGTTCGAGCATATGCGTGTGGAGTCCTACTTCGATGGGCAACCCAGCCTCATGTTCGACGAGCCAGCCGGCTTCGACATCACTAACGGCCCCGATGACAAAACCAAGCTTAGCGGCCAGTCGCGCGGCTGGACCCCGGTGCATGCGCAGCTCGCGGCCCTAGCCGGCTGCACTTCCATCACCGTGCGCGTGGTAGCACGCGATCAGAAATTCCGTTTGGCAGGCCTCGAAACCAAGCTGCGTTCGCTCATCGATATCCGCGGCTTTTTCTTCGACCTGCACCTGCGCCCGCAGTACGAACAATTGGACTTCGACCTGATCCTGAACACCAAAGAAAGCGTGAAGAAAGTACGCGCCCTCGCCGCCGAAACGCATCGCCGCTGCCCGCAGTTGGGCTTGTTTGCGCTCGCGAAAATTCCGCTGGTGGTCAGTTGGTACCGCGCTGGCGACGCGACCCCACTCTACGAGGAAAAGCTGCATTGCCCGGAAGGCACACTGCCGGCCGACCGGCTCGCGGCGGCGGCCAGTCCGCCACGCAAGAAGCGCGCGAAAGGCAAGGCTAAGGCCTGAATGCCGTCGGCTGAAAAAAGTCAGCCCCGCTTTTTTTGCGCCGCACAAACTGCTAGGCTCCGGTCCCCATGGTGTACCCCAGAGTCTTCTGGGGGCACCGTGTGGACACCATGAACTACTGACTGGGGGTTTCCCGCAATGGATCTGAACGGCAAGACGGTGGTCATCACCGGTGGTGCGCGTGGCCTTGGCCGTGCGATGGCGTCTAGTTTCGGCGCCAAGGGCGCCACACTCGCCCTGCTCGACTTGAACCCGGCGGACCTCGACGCGGCACGCGCCTCGCTCGAAGCGGAAATCCCGGGCGTGAAGGTCGTTACCACGCCGGTGAACGTGACCGATGAGGCCGGCGTCATTGCCGCCATGGACGCCGTGGTGGCTGCCACGGGTCGCCTGGATGTCCTCGTCAACAATGCCGGCATCGTCAAGGACGGCATGCTCATCAAGGTGAAGGACGGCGTCGTCACCGGCAAGATGGGCTACGACCAGTGGAGCGCGGTCATCAACGTCAACCTGAACGGCGTGTTCCTGTGTGGCCGCGAAGCGGCTGAGCGCATGATCAAGCTCGGTAGCGGCGGCGTCATCATCAACATCTCGTCCATCTCGCGTAACGGCAACGTGGGCCAGACCAACTACTGCGCCACCAAGGCCGGTGTGGTCGCCATGGCCGAAGTGTGGGCGAAGGAACTGGCTCGCTACGGCATCCGCACGGGCGCCATCGCGCCGGGCTTCTGCGCCACGGAAATCCTCTCGGCGATGACGCCGGAAACGCTGGCGAAGGTGACGGCACCCGTGCCGCTCAAGCGCCTCGGCCAACCCGCCGAAATTGCCAGCACCGCCGTTTTCATCGCCGAAAACGACTTTTTCAGCGGTCGCTGCATCGGCGTCGACGGCGGTCTGCGCTTCTGATTCGGCCAGTGAATCGGCCAGCGGGGTCACGCCCCGCTTGAGCGCCGGACGGCAAGGCCGCATCATGCCGGCCTTGCCGTGGGGTTCCTGCCCCGCCTCCAGGAGTTTGCCGATGCCCACTTCCCGGTCCCCGTTCCTGCCTTTGGTTGCCGCGCTCGCGGCAGCCGTGCTGGTCACCAGCGCCCCGCCTGCCGCTGCCCGCAAGCACCGTGCTGCTGCGCCAGCAGCAACGGCCGCCGCTGGTCTGCGAGTCCCCGTCGAGTACTACCGCCTGCCCAACGGCCTGCGCGTAGTTCTCTCGCGTGACACCACGCTGCCCACCACCACAGTTGGTGTGTACTACCAGATCGGCTTCCGTATCGAACCGAAAGGCCGCACCGGCTTTGCGCACCTGTTCGAACACATGATGTTCCAGGGAACGCCCAACCTGAAGAAGGGCGGCCTCGACCAGATCGTGTCCGGGAACGGTGGCGCCATCAACGGCAGCACGCGTTTCGACTACACCAACTACTACGAAGTGGTTCCGGCCCATGCGCTGGAGTCCGTCCTCTGGGTAGAAGCGGACCGTATGCGTGGCCTCGACATCAACGCCGCCAGCCTTGCCAACCAGCAGGGTGTGGTGAAGAACGAAGTGCGCGTGAACGTCCTGAACCGCCCCTATGGCGGCTTCCCTTGGCTGAGCCTGCCGCAGTACGCGAACACCAACTGGAACAACGCGCACAACTTCTACGGCGACCTCACCGAACTCGATGCCGCCAACCTCGAGGACGTGAAGAGCTTCTTCGACAGCTATTACACGCCGTCGAATGCGGTGCTCGTGGTGGCTGGTGATTTCGAAACCGCACCCGCGAAGGAATGGATTACCAAGTACTTCGGCAGCCTGCCCGCACGCGCAACGCCCGCGCGTCCGGACATCACCGAGCCTGCGCAGACGGCCGAGAAGCGCGCGTCATACGTCGACAAGTTCGCCCCGCGCCCAGCGCTGGCGGTGGGCTGGCACATGCCGGACCGCAACACCCGCGATTGGCTCGCCATGGGCGTCGTCGATGAACTGCTCTTGCAGGGCGATGCCAGCCTGCTGCGCCAGCGCCTCGTGCGCGACCGCGGCATGAGCAGCAGCATCGACGGCGGCGTCAACCTGCTGGGCAACTTGTACAACTACAACGGCCCCATGCTGTTTACCGCGTACCTCATCCACGACCCGAGCAACACGCCGGATGCCGTGCTCGGCGCCATCGACTCCGCCGTGGAAGAGTTCAAGGCCAAGCCACCGACGCAAGAAGACATGGACCGTGCCATCACCACGCTGCGCTCCGGCCTCTATGACGTGGTCGGCAGCAGCACGCGCTTCGGCCTCGTCGACCTACTGGCGTCGTTCGCCTTGTTTGACGACGACCCGGCACGCATCAACCGCCTCGAGGCGGAGCTGCGCAGCGTGAAGCCAGAAGAAGTTCAGGCCGCTGCCCAGCGCTATCTGCGCAAGGAAAACCGCACCATCCTCACCGTGGAAGCCGGCGCGGCGCCGAAGGCCAAGGCACCGGAGCCAGCATCGCCCCCGGCGTCGTCAGTAACGCCGGCATCGGCCCCCGCCAAGCCCAGCACCACCGGAGGTGCCAAGTGAACCGCTTGAATCGTTGCGCGGCCTGGTTGCTGGCCGCTACCGCCCTTTTCACCCTGCCCGCGCAGGCTGCCGTCGACCTCTCGAAGGTGCCAGCCGTCGGCACCCCGAAGGACTTCGTCCTGCCTGCCCGCGAAACCATCACGCTGCCCAATGGCTTGAAGGTCAGCTTCATCCCGTTCGGGACGCTGCCGAAGGTGACGCTGGTGGCTTCCGTGCGCACTGGCAACATCGATGACGGCACACACCCGGGCTTGGCGGACATCACCGCCGACCTGATGGCAGAAGGCGCTGGCGACCGCGACGGCGCGGCGCTAGACCGCTATGTGGCCGGCATGGGTGGCAGCCTTGGCGTAGGCAGTGGCGAAACGCAGTTCAGCGTTTCTCTCGACGTGCTCGCCGAGCGCGGCCCCGATGCACTGCGCGTCATCGCCGATGTCCTGCGTCGTCCGAAGTTGCCGGCGAGTGAACTCGAACGCTTGCGCGGCGACATGGCCCGCAACATCAGCATTGCGCGTTCGCAGGCGCAAACGCAGGCCGGTGAGGCCTTCCAGAGCCTCATGTTCCCCGGTCACCCGTATGGCCAGGGCATGCCCTCGGATGCGGACATCGCCGGCTACACGCTCGCGGACGTGAAGCAGTTCGTCGCCACGCAGTTTGGCGCGGCGCGCACGCAGGTCTATGTGGCTGGCAACTTCGACCGCGTAGCCATGGAAGCCGCCATTCGTGCGGCTTTCGGTGACTGGGCTACCGGCCCGGCCCCCACCGCCATTCCGCCGGTGCCCAAGGCACAGTTGGGCGTGCGCTTGGTGGACCGCAAGGACGCGCCGCAGAGCACACTGGTCCTTGGCTTGCCGGTGGTGACGCCCGACCATCCGGACTGGATGGCCCTGCAGGTAGCGAACAGCTTGCTCGGTGGTGCGTTCTTCTCGCGCATCACGCTGAATATCCGCGAAGCGAAGGGCTATGCGTATTCCCCGGGTAGCGGCATTTCTCCGCGTACCGGCAGCGCCGTGTGGGCACAGAATGCCGACGTGACGCGTGAAGAAACGGCCAACGCGTTGAAGGAAATCTTCCACGAGGTGGAGCGCCTGCAGACCGAAGCGCCGCCGCTCGACGAATTGCAGCGCAACCAGAACCTGCTCGTCGGCCGCCTCGCTCTCAGCGTCTCGACGCGGCAGGGCTTGGTGGGGCGGGTAGCGTTCCTCGACCAGTTCGGCCTGCCCGACAGCTGGCTGTCCAATTACATCTCAGCCGTGCGCGCGGTAACGCCGCAGCGGTTGGTGGAAGTGATGCAAACCCACCTCGCCCCAGCGAAGATGTCGCTGGTGGTAGTGGGTGACATGAACAAAGTGCGGGACAGCGTGAAGGCGCTGCCGCAAATCCAGACCCTGCCGGAGACTTGAGCGATGAGCGACCGTGACGTGATGGAGTATGACGTTGTCATCGTGGGCGGTGGCCCGGGCGGTCTCGCCTGTGCAGTGCGTCTGAAGCAACTCGATGCCAACCTGAATGTCTGCGTGCTGGAGAAGGCTTCGAGCGTCGGCGCCCATGCCCTGTCGGGCTGCGTCATGGACCCCGGCCCGCTCGACGCGCTGCTGCCTGCTTGGCGCGACCACATGCCGCACACCTGTGTGCCGGCCAAGCGCGACGAGTTCAAGCTCCTGAGCCGCGACAAGGCCTGGAACCTGCCGTACATTCCGCCGACGCTGCACAATGACGGCAACTTCATCATCTCGCTAGGACAGCTCACGCCGTGGATTGCAGCGCAAGCGGAAGCCCTGGGCGTGGACGTGTTCCCCGGCTTTGCCGCTGCGGAAGCCATCTATGACGATGCCGGCGCCGTCAAGGGCGTCCGTATCGGCGACATGGGCATCACCAAGGCTGGCGAGCAAGGCCCGAACTACACGCCGGGCGCGGACATTCATGCGCGCCTTACCGTGTTCGCCGAAGGCAGCCGCGGCCACGTTACCAAGACGCTCATCGAACGCTACAAGCTGGACGAGGGCCGTAACCCGCCCACCTTCGGCCTCGGCTTCAAGGAACTGTGGCAGTTGCCGCCGGGCCGCGTCGAGCCGGGCCTCATCCAGCACGCCTTCGGCTACCCGCTGGACAACGGCACCTACGGCGGCAGCTTCATCTATCACCTGAACGATGACCGCGTGTACGTGGGCTATGTGGTCGGCCTCGACTACAGCGACCCGCGCCTGAAGCCCTTCGAGGCGTTCCAGCAGTTCAAGGCCCACCCGACGGTGGCGCCGCTGCTCGAAGGTGGCGAACTGGTGCAGTACGGCGCCCGCACCATCAACGCTGGCGGCTGGCAGTCGCAGCCGAAGATGGACATGCCTGGCGCGTTGCTCATCGGTTGCGCCGCGGGCACCTTGAACGTGCCGCGCGTGAAGGGCGTGCACCAAGCCATCCGTTCGGGCGTACTCGCCGCGGAACACTGGGTAGCCACGGGCAGCACCGCCGGCTTCGACGAAGCCTGGCGGGCCTCGCCGGGCGGTCAGGAGCTGAAGGCCGTGCGCAACTTCAAGCCCGGCTTCAAGAAGGGTTTGTGGTGGGGCCTCATCAACGCCGGCATCGAAACCGTGTTGGGCGGTCGCACGCCTTGGACGTTGAAGAACAAGGCCAACCATCTGGCGCTGAAGAAGCTGGACGAAGTGTCCGAGATGGACCGCGGCTGGCGTGCCGACCGCACGCTCGCTCCGCGTGACCGCTTGGCCGCCGTGTTCAACGCGGGCAACCAGCACGAGGAGGACCAGCCGGTTCATCTGCGCGTGACGGACACCACGTTGTGCGCCACCACCTGTGCGAAGGAATATGGCAACCCCTGCCAGAACTTCTGCCCGGCCGGTGTGTACGAGATGGTGGACGACGGTGCCGGTGGCAAGCGTCTGCAGATTAACGCGGCCAACTGCGTGCACTGTAAGGCCTGCGACATCAAGGACCCTTACGCGCAGATCACTTGGGTCACGCCGGAAGGCGGTTCCGGCCCCAACTACCAGGCGATGTAAGCGCCGGCGATGTCAGTCGCCGCGCGTTACCACGCTGCTCTAGCGGCATCGGGCCATGTGCCCGATGCTGCCCAGTTACAGGCAGTGGCGCGTTTCGATGCGCTGCTCGGGCAACTGCAGTCGGCGGCAGCGAAAGCGAACGTGGCAAAGCCTTGGTGGCAAGCGCCATTCACGAGTCTTGGCTTGGGTACCCGTTCGCAGCCTGCGGCCACGCCGGGCTTGTACCTGCACGGCGGCGTAGGCCGTGGCAAGACCTTCCTCATGGATCTGTTCCATGCGGCGTTGCCTCCCGTGCAGGCAAGACGCGTTCACTTCAATCGCTTCATGCAAGAAGTACACGCGCGGCTACGCGCGCTAGGCGAAATACCCGACCCGGTACAGCAGGTGGCCAAAGACCTCGCTTGCGATGCCCGGGTACTGTGCTTCGATGAACTGCACGTGAACGACATTGCCGATGCCATGCTGCTCGGCGGCTTGTTCGGTGCACTGGTCGACGCCGGCACCACCTTGGTATTCACCTCCAACGTGCCACCCGCCGGGCTGTATCGCGATGGGCTACAGCGTGCGCGCTTCCTGCCCGCCATCGCTTTGCTGGAACAGCACTGCGAAGTATTGGCTGTGGATGGCGGACAAGACTATCGCCTGCGCGAACTCGAACGCGCACCGCTTTATCTCGACAGCGCCGCTCCCGGAACGACTGCAGCGCTGGCTGCACGGTTCCAGTCGCTGACTGGTACCGGCGGGGCTGGCAGTGAGCCCCCTAAACGCAGCGCCGGCGCTGGCGCGAAAGAAGGTGCCGAGGAGTGCGCGACCGAGTGCGCCGTGGAACTCGCGGGGCGCCAAGTGCCCTGCATGCGCCACGCGGGCGATGTCATCTGGTTCACTTTTGCGGCCCTGTGCGAAGGGCCACGCGGCCAGGCCGACTACATCGAACTGGCTTGCGATTACGGCACGGTGTTTCTGCAAGACATACCAGTGCTTTCCGCCGAGCAAGACAACGCCGCCCGGCGCTTGGTGAGCCTCGTCGACGAGTTCTACGACCGCGGCGTGAAACTGGTGGTATCCGCGGCTGCGCCGCCCACGGCGCTCTATACAGGCGAACGTCTGGCCTTCGAATTCCAGCGCACGGCCAGCCGCCTCATCGAGATGCAGTCGCACGACTACCTGGCGCGTCCGCACCAACCTTGACGGCAAACCGCCAAGCCAAATTGCCTAAGGGTTTCCCGTAATCCTTGCCCCGACTACCCTACCGGGCAAGGCTCAGGCCTAGAATATATGCACCAAAAAGGAGCATATCGTGCTGGGTACCCTTCCCGCCTCTCGTCTTGCCCTTCTCCAACGCATAGCGCGTTTTGCGCACACGCCTACCGACAAAGCCTTCCTCCGCGTGTACCTGCGCGGTGTCGACGAAGCGGACCTCGCCGCCGCCCCACCCGCTGCGCGCGCTAGCCTCGCCCTGCAGCACCTGGCCGCCGGTCAAAAACGCCAACCCGGCGAAATTCTGCTGCGGGTGTGGAACCCGCCCGCCGACGACCCCCGCGACGGGAGCCCGCATACCCGCATTTTGCTGGTCATGGACGACATGCCGTTTCTGGTGGACTCGTTGGCTATCGTGCTGCGCGATGCCGGCACCCTTCACCTGTTGGTGCATCCCGTCCTGAATGTTCGTCGCGACCGTCGCGGCCGGTTGCTGGGCGTCGCCGCCGAGCCGGCGGCCGGCGCTAGCGCCGAATCGTGGCAACTCTACGAAGTCGACCGCGAACTGGACCCCTTGCGATTGGCGCAATTGGAGCGCCGGTTACGGCAAGCGCTGGAAGACGTTACCGCGGCGGTGAAAGATTGGCGTCCCATGCGCGAAATGGCGGCCAATCTCGCCGCCACGCTGGGGGAGCGCCACCCGGCCGGTCTGACGGAAGAAGTCCGCGAAGCCCGCGCCTTGCTGGGCTGGATGGCAGACGACCGCTTCACCTTTCTGGGCTACCGCTACCAGCGCCTGGAGCGCGGCCGCACCACGGACCGCTTGGTGGCCGAAGCAAACACGGGCCTCGGCGTGCTGCGGGAACCTGCCTTAAACCGCACCAACGACAGCGCAGGCGTGGTGCTGAGCGGCGCGCAACGCGCCCTTGCGCGGTCTGCTGAACCGCTGTTTGTGACGAAAGCGAACCGCCTGGCTACCGTCCATCGCGCCACCTACCTCGACTATGTCGGCGCAAAAGAATTCGACCATCGCGGCACCGTGGTCGGCGAGCATCGTTTCCTCGGTCTCTGGACAGCGGGCATCTATCGCGAACCCACCCGCGAAATTCCCCTGCTGCGACACAAGGTGGCCCGCGTCATGGCCGAACTCGGCGTAGGCAGCCATGGGCATGATGCCAAAGCCGTGCAGCACGTCTTGGAAACCTATCCACGCGACGAGTTGTTCCAGTCTTCGGTGGCAGAGGTAGTCGATACCGTTCGCGGCACCGTCAACCTTTACGAGCGGCGACAAGTCCGGTTGTTCCCGCGCCGCGATCCCTTCGGGCGTTTCTGGTCGTGCCTGTTGTATGTGCCACGAGACCGTTACAACACGCTGGCCCGGGAATACATCGAACTGATCGTGCTGGCCGCCTATGGCGGCACTGACATCGAAACTCAGGTGCAGTTGGGGGAAAGCACGCTCGCTCGGCTGCATCTGCGTATTCGCACTCCGGATGCCGCCCACCCGACGCCATCCGTGGCAGAAGTGGAACAGCGCATCAGTGAAGCGCTGCGGACCTGGGCGGACCGGTTGCGCGCAGCGCTACTGCAGCACCACCCTGAAGCCCTGGCGCTGGGCTTGGCCGCGCGTTACGGCAACGCTTTTCCGCTCGCCTATCAGGAAGACAGCACAGCAGCGAATGCCGTTGAAGATATCGCCGCGCTGGAAGCAGCCATCGCAACACCCCATCAGTGGCATTGGCGGCCCTACCAATTGGTCACCGACTCACCGGGCTCGTTGCGTCTGAAACTTTTCCGCAGTGGCAAACCAGTACCGGTAGCCGACATGCTGCCGCTGTTCGAGTCGCTCGGGCTGAAACTGCTGAGCGAGCGCCCCTATGGCCTGCGACAACTGGACCTGCCGTGCTGGGTGCAAGACTTTGAATTGCAGCCACGGCAAGGCGGCGTATTGACGCTCGACACCGACGCCCCCCGCCTGCTGGCCGCGCTTACGGCGATGGCAGAAGGCCGGGCGGAAACGGATGGCTTCAATCGTTTGGTCTTGCGCGCCGGCCTGCACTGGCGCGAAGTCATGGTGCTGCGTGCCTATGCCAAGTGGCTATTGCAGACCGGCCTGCCCTTTTCGCAGCCCTACATGGAGCAGATTCTCGAACAACAGGCGCCGCTGGCAGCGGCTTTCATCGCACTGTTCAAAGCACAGTTCGACCCGGCCTTGCCGCCCATGGTCCGCGAAAACGATGCAGCCAAAGCGCGGGCAACCATAGATGCCCATCTCGCCGCCGTAACCCGCTTGGACGAGGACCGCATTCTGCGCGGCTTCCGTGACGCGGTACTGCACACCCTGCGTACCAACTACCACCAACGCACCAGCGACGACCAACCCAAGGCATGGCTGTCGTTCAAACTCGATGCCGCCAACCTGCCGGACCTGCCGTTGCCGAAGCCGCAGTTCGAAATTTTTGTCTATTCACCTCGAGTGGAAGGTGTTCACCTGCGCAAGGGCCTAGTGGCCCGTGGCGGCCTGCGCTGGTCGGATCGTCGCGAGGACTTCCGCACGGAAGTGCTCGGCCTGATGAAAGCGCAGAACGTGAAGAACACGGTCATCGTGCCGGTCGGAGCCAAAGGTGGCTTCTACTGCAAGCAGTTACCCACCGACCGCGAAGGCATGCAACGCGAAGGCATTGCCTGCTACCAAACCTTCATCCGTGGCTTGCTGGACCTGACTGACAACCGCATTAACGGCAAGGTGTTACCACCGCCGCAAGTCGTGCGCCGCGATGGCGACGACTCTTACCTCGTGGTGGCCGCGGACAAGGGTACCGCTACGTTCTCCGACATCGCCAATGCCATTTCCCTGGAATACGGACACTGGCTAGGCGATGCCTTTGCTTCGGGTGGTAGCGCCGGCTACGACCACAAGAAGATGGCCATTACCGCGCGCGGCGCCTGGGAAAGCGTCAAGCGTCACTTCCGCGAACTCGGCCACGATACGCAGACCACCCCCTTCACTTGCGCCGGTATCGGCGACATGGCAGGTGACGTGTTTGGCAACGGTATGTTGCAGTCACCGCAAATACGCTTGGTGGCTGCGTTCAACCATCAGCATATCTTCCTCGACCCACTTGCCGATGAGGCCCGCGGGTACAAGGAACGTGCGCGCCTGTTCGCGCTGCCACGCTCCGGTTGGGACGACTATGACCGCAAGGCGCTGGGCGCTGGCGGTGGCATCCATCTGCGTAGCGCCAAGGCGCTGGCACTTTCCCCGCAAGCGCAAACGCTGCTCGGGTTGCCGGCGAGTACTACCCCCAACGAGGTCATTCGCGCCATCCTGCGGCTGCAGGTGGACCTGTTGTGGAACGGCGGCATCGGCACCTACGTGAAGGCTGCTAGCGAGAGTCATCTCGAGGTAGGCGACCGTAGCAACGATAGCGTCCGCATTGACGGACACGAACTGCGCGCGCGCGTCGTGGGAGAAGGCGGCAACCTCGGCATGACGCAACTCGGCCGCGTGGAATATGCGCTGCAGGGCGGACGGCTGAATACCGACTTTATCGACAACTCTGCCGGCGTGAACTGCAGTGACGTGGAAGTGAACACGAAAATCCTGCTCGGCATGGCCGTAGAGCGCAAGCAACTGCGCGCCGGTAACCGCAACGCCCTACTCGCCCGCATGACCGACGAAGTGGCGGCCCTGGTACTGCGCAACAACACCCTGCAAGGACAGGCACTAACCTTGCTGGCCGCGGAGTCCCGTTCGCGCGGCATCGAGCAGGCGGAGTTTATCCGCGCACTGGAACGCAGCGGTGACCTGAACCGCAGCATCGAGTTCCTGCCCAGCGACGAGGTGCTGCAGGAACGGCTGCGCAGCGGCCAAGGTCTGACGCGACCGGAACTGTCCGTGGTGCTGTCGTACGCGAAGATCTGGCTCGACCAACAACTGCTGGCCTCCGATATCCCGGAGGACCCGTGGCTGGCCGGCGAACTGGACCGCTATTTTCCGCGGCCCCTGCGCCGTCGCTTTGGCGCTCTGGCCAAGGAGCATCCGCTGCGTCGCGAAATTATCGCCACGGCCGTCACCAACCTGCTGGTCAATCGCTCGGGCCCTACGTTCGCACCAAGACTTGCCGGCGAAACCTCGGCCACCGTGCCGCAAGTGGCACGCGCCTGGGCCATCGCCCACGAAGTACTGGAACTGGCGAAGGTGTGGCCTGCCATCGAAGCGCTAGACGGGCGGGTGCCCACCGCCGTGCAGACAGACCTGCTACTGGCGGTGACGCGACAACTGCGCCATGCCACGCACTGGGTCATCACACAACGTAGACACCAGAGCGGCATTGCCGCGGCGGTAGCGGCGCTACAACCCGGTCTGGCAGCCTTCTGGCAGGCTGCGCCCGATGCCCTGCCCCAAGCCATGGCAGAGCGCCAAGCGGCGCGGGTGGCGCGTTACGCGACCGCTGGCGTGCCAACCACGCTCGCTACCCGCGTGGCCATGCTGGAACTGACCTTGCCTGCTCTGCAGGTAGCGACGTTGGGCGGCGGTACTACGCCTGAGGCCACGGCCCTTTACCTGCAACTGGGCAGCAGTATCGGGCTCAGTTGGCTGCAGGAGCAGGTAGAAGCCTTACAGGTTGTCGGGCGCTGGCCTGCACTGGCGCGCAGCAGCCTGCGCGACGAACTCCATGCCTTTCAGTTGCTTTTCACGGCGGCGGCGCTGGCACTCCCCGGCAAGACGGCAGCGCAGCGCTTCAACGTTTGGCAAGCCCGCCACGCCACGGGCCTCGCCGGGTTGAAGCAAACCCTCGCCGAGATGCAAAGCGCCGGTGCCGCGGATTTCGCCACGCTCAGCGTCGCCCTGCAGGCGGTGCGCCGCGTGGTATAAATCGCCGTCACGAATTCCGGTGGGAGAAGCGGCGTTGAGCGGAAAATTGGTTTTGGCCCGACATGGGCAGAGCACATGGAACCTCGAAAACCTGTTTACGGGTTGGACCGACGTCGACCTGACCGAACAAGGCCGCGCCGAGGCCCGCGAAGCGGGTCGGTTGCTGCAAGCAGCGGGCTTTACCTTCGACGTGGCCTACACCTCAGTGCTGAAGCGCGCCATACGCACGCTGTGGTGTGTGTTGGACGAGATGGACCTGATGTGGATTCCGGTCATTCGCGCCTGGGAACTGAACGAGCGCCATTACGGCGCGCTGCAGGGCCTGAACAAGGCACAGACCGTGGAGCAGCATGGCGAAGCCCAAGTGAAAGTTTGGCGGCGCAGCTACGACATTCCGCCGCCGCCACTGGCCAACAGCGACGAGCGCCACCCCATCCACGACCGCCGCTACGCTGGTGTAGCACCGGCCTTGCTGCCGGCCACCGAGTCGTTGAAAGATACGCTGGCGCGCGTGGAGCCATATTTCCAAGCGCATATCGCGCCGGAATTACGCGCTGGCCGCAACGTGCTGGTGGTGGCGCACGGCAACAGCCTGCGCGCGCTGGTGAAGATGTTAGATGGCATGACCGATGAGGAAATTATCGAGTTCAACATCCCCACGGGCGTGCCGCTGGTCTATGACCTCGATGACGACCTGAAGCCGCGCAGCCGCGCGTTCCTAGGCGACCCCGCCAAGATTGCTGCTGCCGCGGCCGCCGTAGCGGCGCAAGCGAGCGCGAAGAAGTAGCCGCCGGAGCAGGCTCCTGACTGGAATAGTCGGGAGCAAGCTCCCTCCCACAAAGCAGCAAGGAGCCTCCCACAAAGAATCGGGAGCAAGCTCCCTCCTACAACAACCAGATGGCCTGTGGGAGCGAGCTTGCTCGCGACTCTTCTGGATTTACCGGGGGTAGCTGGGCTTGCGCTTCTCGAGGAAGGCCGTGATGCCTTCCTTGCCTTCGGCCGAAGCACCATGCGTGGCAATGGTCTGGCTTTCCAGCGCTAGCTGGGTCTCGAAGCCGCCTGCCGAGGCCAGCATCAGGCGCTTGGTGGCACCAAAGGCCTGCGTCGGACCCGCCGCCAAACGCGCGGCGAGTTTGCCCGCCGTAGCCAGCAGTTCCTCATCCGCTACCACCTGGTTCACCAAGCCCCACTGCAGACACTCGTCCGCGCTCAAGGTGCGGTTGGTCAGCAGCAGTTCCATGGCCCGCTTGTGCCCCACCGCCCGTGGCAGCAGGAACGACGTAGCGCCATCAGGCGTCAGGCCGACACCCGTGTAAGCCAGCGACACCTTGGCCGACTGTGCGGCAATGGCCAGGTCCGCGGCGAGCACGAGGCCCACGCCAGCGCCGGCTGCAGTACCGTTCACGGCAGCGATGAGCGGTGCATCCATACGCGCCAGCGCGCTCAAGCCCGCATGCAGGTTCGAGGTGAGTTCACGCAGGTAGTGCTCCACGTTGTCGCTGCCGGCCATCATGCCGCGCAGGTCACCGCCGAAGCAGAAGGCCTTGCCCGCGCCCGTCAGAATGACGGCGCGAATGGCGGGGTCGGTAGCCACTTGCACCGCCGCCGCATGAAAATCGCGGCCGAATGCCTGGTCCATGGTGTTGGCGACATCGGGGCGGTTCAGCGTCAAAGTGGCGACGGAATCCGCCACCGTGAGGGTCACGGTGCTCATTGTGAAAACTCCAGAGGGTTACTTGCCAAGCAGTTGGTGGAACTGCTTCTCGAGGTAGGCCATTAGGCGATGGTCTCGCTCGCTTTCCTTGTGGGTAAGGTAGGCAATGGCCATGCCTTCCATCAGGTAGCGGCACAAGTCCAGCGCCACATTGAAAGCCTCCTCGCGTCCTTCCCACTCGGGGAACAGTTCGCGGGCGGTGTGGGACCAGGCTTCCTCGAAGGACTCCTGTGCCGGACGCAGAATTTCAGCCAGTTCCGGCTCGGTGCGCGAAGCGACACTAAGTTCAAAAAACGCCACGAACATCGGGTGCCGCACGTGCGCCCACATGGCTTCCACACCCTGCCGGACATGGTCGCCGTGTTCGGGCAAACCACGCGACATGGCTTTGCGGAACGCGCGCAGGCGCTTCGCGTGGAGGTGGTCCACGGCCGCCCGCACGATGTCGAGCTTCGAGGGGAAGTGGTGCAGCATGGCCCCGCGGGACAGCCCGGCCTTCTCGGCAATGGCCGTAGTGGTGGTCTGGGCGTAGCCCAGTTCCACGAAGCACTTGATGGCCGCCTCGATGATGAGGTTGCGGGTGGCGGCGCTCTTCTGGGCTTGCCAGCCGACCGGGTCGGCGGCGGAAGCGTCGGGCACTGCGGAAAGCGGGGACTTGCTGGCCATGTTGGGAAAGCAGAATGCGGCGGCTGTCGAAAAAAGTCAAAGGTGATTGAAACAAGCAGCGCTGACTGATAGCGTCCCCCACGGGTAGCCTTTCCGGCTATCCCTGACCGACCAATCCAGTACCGTTAAAGCGAGGGGGCGACATGGGCCGTTTGACAGGCAAAGTAGCAATCGTGACAGGCGCGGCTTCCGGGCTCGGCAAAGCCGACTGCGAGGCCTTGGTGCGCGAAGGCGCCCATGTCATGGTCACGGACATCAACGAGGCGGGTGCTGCAGCCGTGGCTGCCGCCCTGAACGCCACTCGCGAAGGCTCCGCGGCTTCCATGAAGCATGACGTGCGCGATGAGGCCCAGTGGGCCATCGTCGTGGCGACCACGGTGAAGATGTTCGGCAAGTTGAACGTGCTGGTGAACAACGCCGGCGTCGTGGTGGTGGCCACCCCGGAAACCACCACCCTTGAGCAGTTCCGCTTTGCCAACAGCGTGATGAGCGAGGGCGTGTTCCTCGGGTGCAAGACGGCCATTCCGGCCATGCGCGAATCCGGCGGCGGCTCCATCATCAACATGTCGTCGGTGGCTTCTTACCTCGGCTACCCGGTGTTCTTCGCCTACAGCGCCGCCAAGGGCGCCGTTGCCGGCATGACGAAGTCCATTGCCATTCACTGCCAGATGAACAAGATGAACATCCGCTGCAACAGCCTGCACCCGGGTGCCATCGACACCGCGATGGTGGCCAGCGCCAACGAGCAACTCGGGCTAACGAAGGAAGCCTTCACCGAATCGCCGTGGGGCCTCGGCGTGCCAGAGGACGTAGCGAACCTAGTCGTGTTCCTGGCTTCGGATGAATCGCGGTTCATCAACGGTACGGAACAGTTGATCGACAACGCCCTCACCATTCAGTAAGGGCCGTCGGGAGCAAGCTCCCTCCCACAAGGAAACCCAGTAAGGGCTGTCGGGAGCGAGCTCCCTCCCACAAGGAAACCCAGTAAGGGCTGTCGGGAGCGAGCTCCCTCCTACAAGAAATCCAACATTCCTGTGGGAGGCAGCTTGCTGCCGACTCTTGGCTTACTCGTCCGGCGCGATGGTGACACGGATGCCAGCCAGGCTGGCCTCGAACGGCACCTGGCAAGACAGGCGCGACGTCGGCTTGTAGCCGCTAAGTTCCACCAGCAGCTCTTTCTCGTCGCCCTGAATGGGCGCCAGACGCGAGAGGGAGGCCTCGTCCACGTAGACGTGGCAGGTGGCGCAAGAGCACATGCCGCCACAAATGGCCGGGCTGCCATAGTCCAGGTCCCGCAGGGTTTCCATCAGCGAAACGCCCTCCTTCGCCTCGACTTCGTGTTCCACGCCGTCCCGGTCGACCACCACAATCCCAGCCATCGTCTTCCCCTGTTGCCGGGCCACAGGGGCCGCGGAATGTTGCCAAACGGCGCGCAGGTGGCGCACCGGAAACCTACTGAAGGCGCGCAGTTTGCGGTGTTGCCGCCCGCCACGCAATCCATCGGCACCCTGACAAGAAAAAAACAGTCATGACTGTTTCTTCTGCAATCGGCTAACGGCTATACTCTTAGGTCGGTTAAACCGGACATTCACCAGTTTTTGCGGGCCCGACCAGGGCCGCGGGGAGTTCGCCATGGATCTCGGATTGCGCGGAAAGAAGGCCATCGTTACCGGTGCCACCAAGGGCATTGGTCGAGCCATCGTCGAACTGCTGGCGGCGGAAGGCGCCGACAT
This sequence comes from Candidatus Planktophila lacus, assembly GCA_943331345.2. Taxonomy (GTDB): domain Bacteria; phylum Pseudomonadota; class Gammaproteobacteria; order Steroidobacterales; family Steroidobacteraceae; genus CAIOHZ01. The sequence continues at coordinate 24,612 of CALQLF020000001.1, forward strand.
CGGCTTCTGTGCCCGCAACGAGGACGAAGTGGCCGAGGCCACCATCGCTCTGAAGCAGCGTGATGTGAACGTGGTGGGTGGCAGCGTGAACGTGCGCGATGCCGACGCCTACAAGGCCTGGCTCGAATCCACTGCCGAGGCCCTTGGTGGCTGCGACATCTTCATCCCTAACGTCTCCGCCGGTGCCGGCATGGACTCGGAAAAGAACTGGTGGCGTTCTTTCGAAGTGGACGTACTCCACACCGTGCGCGGCTGCGAAACGCTCATGGAGCGCATGAAGGCCAGCGGCTCCGGCTCGGTGGTCATCATCAGTTCTACGAATGCTCTCGAAACCTTCGGCGGGCCGATGGCCTATAACGCCATGAAAGCCGGCCTCATCAACTACGCGAAAAACCTCGCGCAGTTCGTGGGCCGCCACAATGTGCGTGTGAACACCGTTTGCCCGGGCCCCATCTATTTCGAGGGTGGCGCTTGGGAAATGATTAAGGGCACCAACCCGAAGTTCTACGAAGCCACGGAAAAAGCCATGCCCAACCGTCGCTTCGGCAGCCCCGAGGAAATTGCACGTACTGTGGCGTTCCTGGCCAGCCCGGCAGCTAGCATCATCACCGGTGCCAACGTGGTGGCCGACAACGGCTATACCAAGGGCATCCGCTTCTAAGAGCTGCCACTCATGGGAACCCCTGCCCCGCGCACTGTCGATGCCTGGCTGGTCTGTGGTGGCCGCTACCACGACATTGACCATGCCCGCCTTGAGCTGCTCCGCCTGTTCGCGGAGCATCCCCACATCCGTGTGCGGGTACGCGAGGACTATCGCGACCTCGAAGGCCTAGAGCAGGCCGACTTTCTCGTCACGTACACCGTGGACATGGCGCCGGATGACGCGGGTGCCGAACGCCTGCGCAACTTCGTGGCTGGCGGCAAGCGTTGGCTGGCGCTGCACGGCACCAACTCGCTGCTGCAACTGGAAGGCAAGCGCTGGGTAGCACCGCGCACCGCACCCGTGTTCATGGAAACCCTCGGCAGCCAGTTTCTCGCGCATCCGCCCATCAAGCCGTACCGCGTGGAAGTCACGGATCCTACCCATCCGCTGGTGGCCGACATCGAGCCGTTCATGGCCGATGACGAGCTTTACCTGAGCGCGCTGCACGGTCCGCTGCAAGTACTGCTGCATACGCAGTGGAGCGGCACCAGCCGCTTGTTCGCCGATGGCGACTGGACGGACAACGAGCCACGGCCCGTCATGTACCTCAAGCAGGTCGAGGCAGGTGAGGTGCTGTACTTCACGCTGGGTCATAGCCGTGGTCGGCACGACATGCGCCCGCTGATGGACAGCTATCCGCAGGAAGAGCGCGGCAGCTGGAAAGTACCGGCCTTCCATCGTCTGTTGCGCCGCAGCTTGCGCTGGGCCGCCGGCCTGCCGCTTGAAGCCCCGGTCGAGCGCTGACCGGGCACCCAGGACAGAACCTCATGAGCATCATCCCGCCGAACATTCCGCTGGACCGTGAGGCACTCGCTGCGGCTTCGCGCACGCCGGCCTACAAGAAAGTGGCGCGCGTCTCTGGCGAGCAGAGCGCCGTGAACGCCAAAGCGCCGGACCCCGGTATCGCGCCGGTGCTCATCCCGAAGGAACGCTATACCTCGCGCGAGTTCATGCAGCGCGAATGGGACCACATGTGGTCGAAGGTGTGGCTGCTCGGCGGTCTCCTGCAAGACCTGCAGGAAGCCGGCGACTACATCTGTACGGAAATTGGCAAAGAGTCTGTGCTCATCGTGCGCCAGCAAGATGGCGGCGTGCGCGCGTTCTACAACGTGTGTCTCCACCGCGGCAACCGCCTGCGCCCAGAAGGACACTCGAGCGCCGACTCGTTCAAGTGCCAGTACCACCATTGGGAATACGAGATTGACGGCCGCTTCAAGCGCATTCCCGACCTCGACACCTACCCGCAAGGCGCGCCGAACTGTCGCGGGCTGCGCGAGCTGCCCTGCGCCACCTGGAACGGCTTCGTGTTCTTCAGCCTGAACCCGGAAGCGGAACCGCTCGAACAGTTCCTCGACCCAGTGGGCGAGCATCTGCAGGCGTACAACATCCACAAGATGGCGCTCGTGAAGGACGTGACCGTCGAGTGGGACTGCAACTGGAAGACGTCCGTGGACGCTTTCAACGAGACCTATCACGTGCAGGGCATCCACCCGCAACTCATGTGGTACTTGCATGACCTCGACGTGCAGGTGGACTGCTACGAGCGGCATAACCGCTATCTCATTCCGTTCGGCACGTTGTCGCCGCGCGTGCGTACGCCCAACACCATTCCCGAGCCGATCAAGACCATCATGAAAGGCGCGGGCATGGACCCGGCGGACTACGACAACCCCATCAGCCAGATTCGCCGCGATGTGCAGAAGTTCAAGCGCAAGCATGGGCCGGCACAGGGCAAGGACTACTCGAAGCTTAACGACGACCAACTGACGGACGATTACCACTACACCATCTTCCCGAACGTGCAACTGAACACGCATGCGGACGACGTGATGTTGTTCCGGCAGCGTCCTCATGCCACGGACCCGGACAAGATGCTGTACGACATCTGGGTGCTGGAACTTGTGCCGGACGGCAAAGAATGGCCCGAGCGGCCGCGCCATCTGCAGTTCCGCCATGGCGACAAGTCCATCGGGCTCGTGCTTGACCAAGACGCCGCGAACTTGCCCGGTGTGCAGGCCGGCATGCACTCGGCCGGCTTTGACGGCCTGTGGATTGGTGAGCAGGAACTGCGTATCCGCCACCACCACAAGGTCATTGACGATTATCTCGAGGGCCGTCAGGGCCGTGGCAACCCGCCACCCGCCCCGGCGACCCCGTAGCCCGGTCATCCAGAGGAGATTCTCTTGGCCACCCCGCCCATCCATCCCACGACACTCGCGCCACTGACGCACGAGCAGTTGTTGCGTGCCTACCGGCAGATGAAGACGATTCGCGAGTTCGAGGAACGGCTCCACGTCGAAATCCAGACCGGCGAGATTCCCGGCTTCACGCACCTCTACTCCGGCCAAGAGGCCGTGGCAGTAGGCGTGTGCGAACTGTTGAGCGATGCGGACTACATCGTCAGCACGCACCGCGGCCATGGCCACTGCATCGCCAAGGGCTGCGACGTGGTGGGCATGATGAAGGAGATCTACGGCCGTCACGACGGCCTTTGCAAGGGCAAGGGCGGCTCCATGCACATCGCGGACTTCGACAAGGGCATGCTCGGCGCCAACGGCATCGTGGGCGGTGGCCAGCCGCTCGCCGTGGGCGCTGCCATCGCCTGCCGCAACCGCGGCAATGGCACGGTCTCCATCGCTTTCGGTGGTGACGGCAGCAGCAACCAGGGCACCGTCTTCGAGGCCATGAACCTCGCCGTGGTACTCAAGGTTCCCGCGCTGTTCGTGTGGGAAAACAACGGCTACGGCGAACACACCGGTGCCGATTACTCCGTCGGCAGCCGTGACATCGCCGGCCGTTGCCGCGGCTTTGGCATGCCGGCCGAAGTCTGCGACGGCAGCGACTTCTTCGCGGTCTTCGAAACCATGGGCCGCATGGTTGCCCGCGCCCGCGCTGGCGAAGGCCCGGCCGCTATCGAAGCCCGCATCACGCGCTTCTTCGGCCACTTTGAAGGAGACCCGCAGTTGTACCGCGCCAAGGACGAGACCAAGCGCCTGCGCGAAAGCATGGACTGCCTGAAGATTTTCCGGGCCCGCGTCACCGCCGAGGGCTGGCTGGAAGCTGGCGAACTCGACGCCATCGACAGCGAAGTGCTCGCCCTCATCGACCGTGCGGTCGCCGAAGCCAGGGCCTCGTCGCCGCCGGCCGAAGCCGACTTGTACGCCGACGTCTACGCCGAATACTGAGGACTTCCCATGCCAGTCAAATCTATGCGCGACGCCATCAACGACGCGCTGCATCTCGAAATGGCCCGGGACCCGTCCATCATCGTGCTCGGTGAGGACGTGTCGGGTGGTGCCGGCGGTACCAGCGGCGAGCGCGAAGCCTCCGGCGGCATCTTCGGTGTCACGAAGGGCTTGCTGCCCCGCTTCGGCGACCACCGGGTCATCGATACGCCCATCACCGAGAGCGCCATCATCGGCGCAGCCGGCGGTGCAGCGCTCGCGGGCCTCCGCCCCGTCGCGGAACTGATGTTCGCCGACTTCGTCGGCGTCAGCCTCGACCAGATCTTCAATCAGCTGGCGAAGTTCCGTTACATGTTCGGCGGCAAGACCAACTGCCCAGCGGTCATCCGTTTAGCCATGGGTGCCGGCATGAACATGGGTGCGCAGCATTCGCAGACCATGTATTCCATGCTCACCAGCGTGCCGGGCTTGAAGGTTGTCATCCCTTCAAACGCTTACGACGCGAAGGGCCTGATGATTACCGCACTGCGCGGCAACGACCCGGTGTTGTTCTTCGAGCACAAGGCCCTCTACCCGCGCAAGGGCGAAGTACCCGATGGCGCCTACACCATCCCCTTCGGCGAGGCCGCGCTGGTCCGCGAAGGCGAGCATGTCACGGTAGTGGCACTTGCCCGCATGGTGCCCTTCGCTGAGAAGGCCATCGATGCGCTAGCGAAGGATGGCATCACCTGCGACCTCATCGATCCGCGCACCACTTCCCCGATGGACGAAGACACCATCCTCGAGAGTGTCGAGAACACCGGGCGCTTGGTGGTGGTGGACGAGAGCAACCCGCGCTGCAGCGTCGCCAGCGATATCGCCGGCATGGTTGCCGCACGCGGATTCCACAGCCTGAAGGCGCCGGTACAACTGGTCACCGCCCCACACACACCCGTGCCTTTCGCGCGTGAACTGGAACGTGCCTACGTGCCCAGCCCCACCCGTATCGAGGCCGCCATCCGTGCCGTGATGAAGGATTGAGGTAAAAAATCAATGAGCAAAATCAACGCCATAACGATGCCTAAATGGGGCATCGAAATGCAGGAAGGGACCATCAACGGCTGGCATGCCACGGCGGGCCAAGTGCTCGGTAAAACCGAACCCCTGCTGGATGTGGAAACGGAAAAAATCGTCAACACGGTCGAGACGCCAGTGGCCGGAACGCTCCGCCGCATCATCGGCCAAGTGGGTGACACCCTCGCGGTGGGTGCGCTCATCGGGTTGATGGCGGATGCCGCAGTTAGCGAGGAAGAACTGGACCAGTTCATCGCCAACTTCAAAGGCGCAGACACCTCGTTCGAACCAGCGGGCGACGCTGCTCCTGCCGCAACGGCTACCGCCGCTGTACCCGAGGAGAGCAGCGGCGAGGCCCGCGTCAGCCCCATCGCACGCCGCGTGGCGGAACGTCTCGGCGTGGACATCGCCAAGGTCGTCGGTACGGGCCGCAATGGTCGCGTGTCGAAGGAAGACGTAGAGGCTTATCACGCCGCCCAAGCGGGCGCTGCCGCCGGGGAAGTCGCGAGCAAGCTCGCTCCCACAATGGATGGTGCTGCTGCAGCAGCCAGTTCACTGCCCAGCAGCCAACCCACTGTGGGAGGCAGCTTGCTGCCGACAGAGGCTGGCACCAACCCAGCCACTCGCGAAAAAATGACGTCGATGCGTCTGACGATTGCGCGGCGTCTAAGCGAGAGCAAGCAGACCATCCCGCATTACCGCCTCGCGGCCGATGTGGATTTCACAGGTCTCTTCGCGCGTCGTGCCGAGCTCGTGGCTGCTGGCCAGAAAGTGTCCGTGAACGACCTGCTGTTGCGCGGTGTGGCGCTCACACTCGGCAAGCACCCGCAACTGAACGCGCACTTCGCCGGCGATGAAGTGGTGAAGTTCGCTCGCGCAGATATTTGCGTAGCTGTCTCCACCGACGGCGGTCTGTCGACTCCCGTGCTGCGCGATGTAGCGAACAAGACTGCGGCGGAAGTGGCCAGCGGTGTTGCCGATCTCGCTCAGCGCGCCCGCAACGGCAAGCTGGTACGCGAAGAAATCACCGGCGGCACATTCACCGTGTCCAACCTCGGCATGTTTGGCATCGACCAGTTCGACGCCATCATCAACCCGCCCCAGGTAGCCATCCTGGCCGTGGGCGCTGCCCGCGAACGTATCACCGCCCGCAACGGCGCGGCCGTGGTCGCCAAGGTGGCTACCCTCACGCTGTCCTGCGACCACCGCGTGGTGGATGGGGCCGTGGGCGCTGCCTTCCTGGCGGACCTGCGCGGCTGCCTGGAGTCCCCGGCGTCCCTCTAGGGACTGCGGGTCTAGGCAGTAGGCCTGGCTGGCTGCGGCAGTTTGCCGCGGCCGGCTTCATTTCGCCTACATGCCTTTGTAGCGAAAGGACTTTTCGGTCCTTGCTACCGCTTTTCATTGAAAAAAGCCCCCCCGCTTCCTATGCTTGGGGTAACGGCGCCCTTCAGGGCAGTTCCGCCTCACCGTAGCGCCAACCCTTCCCCGAATAGGAATCCCCTCCGAAATGTCTCGTCAGGTCACCATTTTCCAGGTCGATGCCTTCACCCAAACGCTGTTCGCCGGTAACCCCGCCGGCGTAGTTCTCGGCGCCGAAGTCCTCACCGATGCCGAGATGCAGGCGATTGCCCGCGAACTGAACAACACCGATACCGCCTTCGTGCTTCCCGGAGATGGCAGCGACCACGACCTGCGTTTGCGCTTTTTCAATCCGTACAACGAAACCGGTTTCGTTGGTCATGCCACCGTTGCGGCTCATATCGCGCGCTTGGCCGCCGGCCAAGGCACCGTCGGCATGGTGCGTCAGAAGTCCACTACCGGCCTCTATGAGGTAGAAGTGACGGGCGGCGACACGCCAAGCGTCAGCGTGGCCTACTCGGCTCCACAGTTGCTGGCGCCGCTAGGCGAAAAAGAACGCTCGATGCTGCTGGACGCCATGGGCCTGAGCAGCGTGGCGCTGGATGCGAAGTGCCCACTCGCCATCGCTCGACGCACCAGCACGCGCTTGATGATTGGCCTGCGCGAACCCGAGGCACTGGCTGCGCTGTCGCCGGACCCGGAGGCGCTGAAGCGCCTGAGTGCGCACCTCGGCGCCGATGCCTACTTCGCGTTCGTGCGTGACGCGCATGGCCCAGCCACTACGGCCTCGCGCTTGTTCTGCCCACACTTCGGCATGCCGGAAGACCCTGTCAGCGGCAACGCGCACGGCATGCTGGGCGCGTACCTCGTGGCACACGGCTTGCTGCCAGTGCGCGCCGGGCGCGCCTCGTTCCACGGACGCCAAGGCGAATCGCTGGGGCGCGCGGGCGAGGTGGATGTGGAAATCGAGGGCGAGAGCGGTCACCCCCGCCGCGTGCGCGTCAGTGGCACCGCGCGCATCGTCTACCAGGCCAGCCTGACCTTGTAAGAGTCGCGAGCAAGCTCGCTCCCACAAGTGTGTATTTCATTGTAGGAGGCAGCTTGCTGCCGACCGAAGAGTCGCGAGCAAGCTCGCGCCGACAACGAATTCAGGCGACGTAGTCGAAGAACTGCAGGTCCATGTCTTCGGAAAGTGCCGCGAGGATAGGCGGCACCAGACGGTCGTGGGAGGGCGCCTGCATGTGTAGCTGGAACGCTGCGTCGTCCTTGAAGCGTGCGTACACGATATAGGTGCCCGCCTTCTCCTTGTGACGAATCACGTCGTAGACGAGCATATCCGGCTCTTCGGCATGCGAGAGCTGCGACAGTTCTGTCTGCAGGCGCTCGAATTCAGCCTCGTGGCCCGGCTTCACTTTCAGCGTGGCAATGAACGTCGTCATGGAGGTCTTCCTCTAGGCTTGGCGCCGTCGCGAACGGCAGCGCAGTATCGGTTTCGTAGGCGTTTGCCGCCAGCGGGGCTGACGTTACTGGTACTCGTCGAGGTATTCGCGGACGTAGGTGCCATCAAGGCACTCGATAATGCTCGACACCGCGTCCTTGAACCACGGGGTTTCCAAGTGCGCGTGCTCGGCCGCCAGATTGGGGAAGCTTTCCAGCACGGCATAGCGGCGCTCTTCGCGCAGCTTGAAGAACTCGTAGTAGATGGCGTCTTTTTCGTTCGCCTTCGTGGCCACCTGCAGGGCCATGGTGGCGCGCTCGAACTGTTCCTCGAAACCGGCCTTCACTGTCATACGCGACAGGAACGTAATGCGTTCGGACATGCCCCCTCCGGATAAATTCTTGGGTCGGCGTGGTGCCAACAGTGAGGCTGATGTTAGCCCACCCCAAGGGCAGAAAGAAACAGTCAAGCCTGTTTCTTTTTAAGCGGCGCTGATAGGCTTTGCGCATGAGCAACCATGACAGCCAACCGGGCGCGGACAGCCCGGAACAGAACGCCGCCGCCGGTGCCCCCTGGCACGAAGTGGCGGCCACCACGGACTTCACCGCCGGCAGCATGCGCGGCTTCGTAGTGGGTGGGCGGGACGTGGTGGTATGCCACACCAAGGAAGGCGGTTGGCATGCGCTGGACAACATTTGCACGCACGGGTTCGTGAAAATGGACGAGGGCCGCTTGCGCGGCGTGCGGCTCATTTGCCCCCTGCACGGTGCCTCTTTCGACTGCCGCACTGGCGCGGTGTTGGGCGCCCCCGCCAGCAAGCCCTTGGCCTGCTGGCAGGTGAAGGTGGAAGGCGAGCGCGTACTTGTCGCCCCGCCGACCGCTTAGCTTTTCCGCCTAGTCTTTTTTCTTCGGGATACGCACCGGACGTTCACCCGTCCAGGCGCGTGCGGTCTGCTTCATGTACTCAAAGGCACTGCGAGCCTGCGCCGAGGCCTCAATTAGTTCAATCATGGCGCCTTCGTGCCCGCCATAGCCGGCCGCAAAGTTCGGCCCGCCCACGCCACGCAGGTCGCAGTACGCAAAACGCTGCCCTACTACGGTTTCGCCGCCCTGAACTACCTGCGGGTGCCAGCCCAGCTGCGTCAACGTGGCTTCCAAGTCATCCACTAGCACACCCACGTGCTGCAGGCCTTCCGGCGCTTTAGCGAGGAACTCCGTGTAAATGCTCGGCGTGTCGCAGTGCTGCTGCACCAGTTCTATCTGGTGTTCGCCGCTGTAGGCGATGGCTACGCTCATGTCCAACTGCAGCGGCTTGCCACGGAAGTGGCACTGACCGAACTGCAGATGTTCCATGACGAAGAACGGGCCCACGCCCATCACATCGCTCCACCATTCGGCCGCAGCGCGCCAGTCGCGCACCACGTAGCCGTTTTGCATGATAGGCCCAAGCAAGCGACTCATGGAGCCGCCCGATGGCAAGCACTGGCACCCATACTGCTCAACGCCGCTGGTCGAAGCGACGACCGACCATGGCGCTGGCGATGTTTACCTTCTGGATATCCACGGCGCCACCGGCAATGCCCCAGCCCCAGGCATCGCGCAGACGACGTTCCATCGGGTATTCACGCGAATAGCCGTAGCCGCCCATCAACTGCACCGCATGGCCGCAGACTTCGCGGGCAATTTCGTTGGCGAAGCACTTCGCCACCGACGACTCAAGGATGCTGGGCAAGCCGGCCTGCGAATTCACCGCAGCGCGATGGATGAGCAAGCGCGCGGCGTCGACGCGGATTTGCATCTCCGCCAGCTTGATCTGCACTGCCTGGAAATCGACCAGCGGCTTGCCGAACTGGATGCGCTCCTGCACGTACGGCAGGACATCTTCCAGTGCACCACTCGCCTGCCCCAGCGCCATGGTGGCGTTGCCGCAGCGCTCAAGGTCGAAGGCCTCCATCAACTGCTTGAAGCCACCGGCCGGGACGACGATGTCATCCACGGAAATTTCACAATTGTCGAAATACAGGTCGCAGGAAGGCACGCCACGGAACCCCATGAGATGTTCGGGCTTGCCGAAGCGCATGCCGGGGTTGTCCTTTTCGACATACACGGCGCCAATGCCCTTCGGACCGGGCGCGTCGGACAAGCGACAGTAGACGACGTAACCGTCCGCATGGCCACCACCCGAACACCAACGCTTGGTGCCGTTCACCACCACCTTGTCGCCAGTGATGACGCCACGCGTGGTGAGGTCCGTTAGCGCCGAACCGGCGGCCGGCTCGGACATGGACACCGCCACCACTTTTTCGCCACGGCATACGGCAGGGACCACGCGCTGCTTCAGCTTTTCGCCGGCAAAACGCTCGATGGCGCGCACGGGGCCCACGCAGCTTTCAAACACCGGAAAGGCAACAGCGCCCGATACTTTCGCGAATTCTTCGATAACCAACAGGGCCTCGAGGTTGCCAAGGCCCAGACCACCGTATTGCTCGGGGATGTTGATGCCCAGAAAACCCATCGACCCATATTCATGGATGAGTTCATGCGACGGCGGTTCGCCGGTTTCCTCGATCTCCTTCGCCAGCGCCGGCAACCGCTCCCGGGCGTACTTGCGCGCTGCTTCCTGGAGGGCCTTCTGCTCGTCAGTCAACTGAAAGTTCATGAACTCGTCCTCGTCGGTAATGGTCTCGAACCTGATTGTGCCATCATCCGAGCACACGGCAGCAGTGGCGCTGCCCGGCGAGGAAAAGATGACTGTGAATGCAATGATGGAAGGCGCGCCGCAAGGCATTCTCGCTGGTGTGCGAGTTCTGGACTTTGGCCGCTATGTGGCCGGCCCCTACTGCGCCACTTTGCTGGGCTATCTGGGCGCCGAAGTCATTCGCGTGGAACGCCGCGAAGGTGGTGAAGACCGTTATATCGCCCCCGTCACCCCGCAGGGTGAAGGCGCCGTATTCCTGCAATGCAGCCCCAACAAGCGCTCGCTCACGCTGGACCCCACCACGCCGCAAGGCCGTGAAGTGGTGCATCGCTTGGTAGCTACCGCCGATATCGTCGTGGCGAATTTGCCGGCCGCCGCCCTGCGCCAGTTCGGGCTCGATTACGCCACGCTCTGCACGGTAAAGCCGGACATCATTCTGGTGACGCAAAGTGCCTTTGGGGATGGCGGCCCTTACGCCACGCGTGGCGGCTTCGATGGCGTGGGCCAAGCCATGAGTGGCTCCATGTACATCACGGGCACGCCGGGCAATCCGGTGAAGGGTGCGGCACCGTACGTCGACTACACCACCGCTTCGCTCTCCGCTTTCGGTGCTTTGGCTGCATTGCTGGAAAAGCGGCAGACCGGCCGTGGCCAGCACGTGCAGGCGGCGCTGCTGTCCACCGCTCTCGCGGTCTTCAACTCGCATCTCGTCGAACAAGGCGTCACCGGCATCAATCGCGTAGGCACCGGCAACCGCGTGCAGACCTCGGCCCCTTCCGATGTTTTCGCCACCAGCGACGGCCATGTGCTGATGCACACCGTCGGCAACGGCCTCTTCAAACGCTGGGCCAAGCTGATGGCCAAGGACGGCGACGACCCGGCGCACTGGACAGACGACCCGCTGTTCCAATCGGACCAATCCCGCGCGGACCATGCCGAACCTATCCTCGAGCGCACGCGCCAATGGTGCGCGGCGCGCACTACCGCCGAGGCGGTGCTTCAACTGGAAGCCATCGGCCTGCCCGGCGGGCCCGTGTACACCCCGCAGCAAGCGCTGGACGACCCACAGGTGGCTGCGATGGGGTTCCTCCGTGCTGTGGATTACCCCGGCTTGCCGCGCCCCGCTCCGGTGGCCGACATTCCGCTGAAGTTCTCGCACTCGCCCGTGGGTATTCGCACTTCGCCCCCCACCCTCGGCGCGGATACGGACAGCGTGTTGGCGGAACTGGGCTACGACAACGCCGCCATCGCCGCACTGCGAACTGCCCAAGTGGTCTGAAAGAACCTCGGCGAGACCCGGAACCATCAGACCATCACCAAGCCCGAGTAGCGCCGATTTCAAACCGGCGTGATGCGGTAACCCAGCCGCGGGAAGTGCACCACCACCTCGCCCACGGCGGAGTGTTCACGGCGCAAGGCAATGCGCGTTGGCGTTGCCACTACTACCTGTCCCACCACTTCGCCGCGACGGGTGTCGTCCGGGGTAACAGCCACGGTTTGCCCGGCTTGCAATCCCTGCACATCAGCGGGGTCCACTTGCTCTGCCGTCAGCGGCGCCGAGGCCAGCGCCACAGCAAGCGCATCAGCTGCTGGCAGTTCAGTGCGCTTCCCGTGCCCGATGGCTGCGCAACGTGCTTCCCAGGCGTGCAACGCCGGAAAGCCCGCCAGCAAAGCAGCCGCTTGGTCGGGCAGGTTCTGCCGCAACATCCATGTGAAGGGCCAGGCCTGTATGTCCGCCAGCCCCGGCCGTCCGCCCATCAGGTATGGCCGGCCATCCTGCAATTGCTCTTCGAGTAGCGAGGCGTGTGCACGGTACTGGCTACGGGCCTGCACGAGGTTTTCAGCGGCAGCGCCGAAGTCGATGTCCGGAAACAGTTGCTCGCGGTCCTTGCGGAATTCGTCAGGCCAGAACGGCAAGGCCACGCCGAGAACCACGCCGAGGCCGGTGCGAAAAAACGCATCGGCCCAACGCACCATCATCCGTTCCATCGCGCCGTGCACCACGGGCACCAACGGCGGCTCCGGCAGCAACCGGTCCAGTTCGCGGGCGATGAGCTGCGAGTCGACATACACATCGCTGCCGACCTGCAACACTGGTGTGCCGCGGTAACCTCCCGTCAAGGCCATCACCGCATCCTTCGGCGGCATCATGGGCATTTCTACCGAATGGTAAGCAGCACCCTTGATGCCAAGCATCATGAGGGCCTTCTGCGAAAACGGCGAGGCATCGTACTGATGCAGGATGAGGCTGGTAGCAGTGGGTGCGTTTTCCATCATTTCTCTCCAGCAGTCGGTTCGTTGTTCGCATCACTACGCTGACGGAGCTCATCCATCTTCGCAGCGGTTTGGCCATAGAGGTGCGTATCGCCAATGGCATCAGAATGCCGCACGCGCCCATGCAGCATGGCGCGCTGCACCGCGGGTCGCTCACCAATCGCTTCATACCATCGCTTCACATTCGGGAAGTCGTCCAGCGACTGCCCTTGCCAATCGTGGTGGACCACCCACGGCCAGCAAGCCATGTCGGCGATGGAATAATCGTCAGCGATGAATTCGCGGCCCTTTAACTGGTGGTTCAGCACGCCGTACAAACGGTTCACTTCATCGGTGTAGCGCTGGATGCCATAAGGCACTTTTTCCTTGGCGAACTGGCGAAAGTGATGCGCCTGCCCCGCCATGGGGCCGAGCCCCGCCATTTGCCAGAACAGCCACTGCAAAGTGCTGTGGCGTCGCAAGGGGTCATGTGGCAGAAACCGGCCACTCCGCTCTGCCAAGTACAGCAAGATGGCACCGGACTCGAACAAGGCCAGCGGCTCACCTGGCGTATCGTGATCGATGATTGCCGGAATTTTATTGTTCGGGCTGACCGCCAGAAATTCGGGCGTGAACTGCATGCCGCGCGTGATATCGACATACGTCAACTTCCAAGGAAGATCCATCTCTTCCAGCGCGATGGCCACTTTCTGCCCATTGGGCGATGGATAGAACAGCAGCTCGATCATGCGCGCTCCACGCGGTACTGCGCGCGCGGGAAATGTACCACCACGTTACCGGCGCGCTCATCCGTGCGCTGCACGGCTACTTCATGCATTGTGTAGCTGTACAGTTTGCCGGTCACTGGCGTCTTGCCATAGTCGTCCGGGGTGACCTGTACCGTATCGCCGGCCTGCAAATTCAGGGCAGTGGCCACCTCGTCGCGCAGCGTGACACCTGCCCCCGGCAGTGGTGTGGCGGCACGCGCCACGGCAAGTGCGTCGGTTGCCGAAAGTTCGCTGCGCTGACCATGCCCCAAGGCCAACATGCGGTCGGCAAAAGCGCGTACCAGCGGGAAGGGCGCTAGCACGTCCGCAACATTGGCCAAGTTGCCGCGCACCATCCAGACGGGGAAGTAGGCGCCAATGTCTGCCCAACCCGGCGCGCTGCCACCGAGGAAATCCGTCCCCACTGCCAAGGCCTGCTCGAGCGTATCGAGTTGGCTGCGCAACTGGGTATACATATGGGGCACGTCTTCGCCGAGGCGCGAGAAGTCCATGAAGTTGAAGAAGGCCTTGCGGTCCGCGAGCAGCGGCTCCGGCAACAGACCCAGGTTCGTGCCCATGGCCAATGCCGCACCGGGGTCGAAGAAACTGCGGTCGGCCCAACTGGCCAGCGCCAGCGCCAAACCACGAGTAGCGCCCGGAAACAGGGTGGGGTTAGGGAACCGGCGTTCCAGTTCCAGCGCGATCAGGCGGGTGTCGCAATAGATGTCAGCCCCTACCTGCAGCACCGGCGTGCGGCGGTAGCCGCCGGTCAGTGCGGTCAGGTCCGGCTTGGGCGGCACCATGGGAATGTCGACCGACCGCCAAGCGAGGCCTTTCAGTCCGAACACCAGCCGAATCTTCTCGGCGAACGGCGATGGGTCGAAGTGGTGCAGGATCAAGTCAGACATGGTTCCCCCTGAACCCATGGCCACCCCTTGGCCTCCCCTGATAGTACATACCGCAGACGAGAAAAAAAACAGTCAGGCTTGTTTCTTTCACGAGAGGGCATCCCCTATACTCGGTGTGGTCGGCGGCCCTCGGGTCGGCTGGCGTTTTCTTGTCGGAGGTCTACCCGTGTCCACGCCCACTCCCAGCCCGTCCCGCGAAGAGGTCATGGACCTGCTGCGCGCCGGGATGCAGTACGAATTCGGCCGCACGGGGCCACCGGCAGGCTTCCCGCAGTTTCCAGTCATCCCCGCCGGCCGCTACACGGACCCGACCTTTCTCGAACTCGAGATGTCGGCCATGTGGAAACGCTCTTGGGTTTACGCCTGCCACCTCGACGAAATTCCCGAACCCGGTCACTTCCTGCTGTTCACGCGTCTGGGTTCGCCGGTGCTCATCGTGCACGGCAAGGACGGCGTGGTTCGCGCCTTCTACAACACCTGCGCGCACCGCGGCGCCCCGTTGGTGCAAACGCCCAGCGGCAAGGTGGAAGGGCTGGTCTGTCAATACCACGGCTGGACCTATGGCCTCGATGGCCGCCTGATGAACCTGCGCGACAAGCGCGACTTCGTGGGCCTCGACCTGAACTGCCATTCGCTGGCACCAGTGCGCTGCGAACGGTTCGGCAACTGGATCTTCGTGAACGAAGACGCCAATGCGCCAACGCTCGCCGAAAACCTTGGACACATCCCGGGATTCTTCGCGGAGCTGGCACCCGAACAAACGCGCTTCGTGCACAAGAAGAGTTACCACGTGAAGTGCAACGTGAAGGTGCTGCTAGACGCCTTCCTCGAGGTGTACCACCTGAAGTCCATCCACCAGCACACGGTGGACCGCTTCCTCGACCATCGCGGCACCACCATTCAGCTGTGGGCTGGTGGCAATTCGCTCATGTTCACGCCGAACCGCCGGCCCGACTGGGAAGACCCAGGCACGCGCGGCATGCCCAAGGTGCCGGGCGTCTCCGAGGTCATTGCCAAGAACAATCCCTCGTTCATGTCGTACCCGAACCTCGTCACGCCCGTGGCGGACAGCGGCATCCCATTCATCTTGTTCTGGCCCTGCGGCACGCGCGAGATGGAAATCGAAGTAGTGTGGTTCGCGCCGGGAAACAACGGCGAACCGCTGTCTCCGCTGTGGGAAACGCGCATCGCGAATTTCGAGCGTATCCTCTACGAAGACACGCAGTTCGCGGAGTTCATCCAGCAGTCGGTCGAATCACCGGGCTTCCGCGGGCTGACGCTGAACTATCAGGAGCGTCGCATCTACCACTGGCACGAAGAACTGGACCGTCGCATCGGCATCGACCGCGTGCCGGAACACTTGCGCGTGCAGCAAGTGCTGGCGCCGTTCGTCTCGGCGGCTCCCGTGTCACCACCGCCCGCCGAAGCGGCGACTCCCTAAGCCATGCGCGCGCTGCTCTCTGCCGGTGTCTACCTGCCGCGAGCACGTCTGCCCCGCAGCACCATTGCCGCGGGCCACGCTTGGTTCAACCCGAACCTGCCGAAAGGCGGCGAACGTACTTACGCCGCTTGGGACGAAGACAGCCTGACGTTGGCGGTGGAAGCCGTCCGTGCCTGTACGGCCGATGTATTGGCGAACGGCATTGCCGGTAGTCATCGCCAGTTCGGCGCACTCGCCTTCGCTTCCACCACCTTCCCCTTCGCCGACCGCAGCAACGCGGGCCTCGTGGCCGCAGCGCTCGGCCGTGAAGGCTTGCTGCAAGCACGCGACCATGGCGGTTCGCTGCGCGCCGGCACCTCGGCGTTACTCGCGGCCCTGCAGGCACTAGCCGACCCGGCCTGCCCCGAAACGGTCGTGGTTGCCAGCGACACGCGCCAAGCCAAGCCCGCCAGCCCGCAGGAAAGCCAGTACGGCCACGGCGCCGCAGCCTTCCGTATGGGCCGTGCAACAGATGGCACCGCTGTGCTGGCGGAATACCTTGGTGGCGCTGCCATCACCGCGGACTTTGTCGACCACCATCGCAGCGATGGCGAAGACTTCGACTACACGCTGGAAGAGCGCTGGGTGCGTGACGAAGCCTGGGGCAAACTGCTGCCCGGTGCCGTTGGGCCCGCATTGGCGGCTGCGGGTATTGCCGCCAACGCTATCGACCACTGCGTGGTCAACGCTCCTGCCGCCGCGCAAAAGAAACTCGCCGCACAACTCGGCCTGCGCGAAGGTGTCTTCGTCGACACGCTCGGCAAGACCGTAGGCGACACAGGGACGGCGCAGCCCTTGGTGCTACTGGCCGCAGCTTTGGAGAAGGCCACGCCAAGTGCCCTGCTGTTGCTCATCGGCTTTGGCCAAGGCATCGATGCTCTGGTGTTCCGCGCGGGCGCGCTTGCTGGTTGTTCGGCCGCCAGTAATTTCAGCGCGGCGTTGGCCGCTGGCCGGCAAGAGCCCAGCTACACGCGGTACTTGGCGCACCAAGGTCTGCTGGCGATGGAACTGGGCATGCGTGGCGAGCGCGACAACCGCACGGCGCAGAGCGTGGCTTGGCGTAAGCGCCGCACGGTCACGGCGCTCATCGGTGGCAAGTGCCGCGATTGCAGCACCGTGCAATATCCTCTTACGCGCGCCTGCGTAAACCCCGACTGCCGCGCTTTCGACACGCAGGAAGAGTTTCCGCTCGCCGATTGTGCCGCGAAGGTGAAGACCTTCACCGAAGACTGGCTGGCGTTCACGCCGGCGCCACCACTGGTGTATGGCAACGTCGCCTTCGCCGCTGGCGGCAATGCCTTCATCGAATTCACCGATGCCGCGCCTGGCGAAACCGCTGTCGGCCAGCCCGTGCGCTTCGTGTTCCGCCTGAAGGACCGCGACGCATTACGTGGTTTCCATCGCTACTTCTGGAAAGCCGTGCCCGTGTCCCTACACGACCACGGCGAAGGGAACTGACCCATGGCCCGTGGTATTCGCGACCAGGTCGCCATCGTCGGCATGGGCTGCTCCCGCTTCGGCGAACGCTGGGATGCCGGCCCCGATGACCTGATGATCGAAGCCTTTCAGGAGGCATCTGCCGACGCCGGTATCGAACGTGACCGCATCGAAGCGGCATGGCTCGGTGTGTTCTACCAGGAACAGTCCACCTCGAAGTCTGGCCTGCCGCTGTCCATGGCGCTGCGCCTGCCGAACGTTCCCGTTACGCGCGTCGAGAACCTCTGCGCTACCGGCACGGAAGCGCTACGCGGTGCGGTCTACGCCGTGGCCTCAGGCGCGGTGGATATCGCACTCGCCATGGGCGTGGAAAAACTGAAGGACACGGGTTTCGGCGGTCTGCCGGAACGCGCCAAGGGTACCTTCGAAGACTTGTGGCAGCCGGGCTTCACTCCGCCCGGCGCCTTCGCGCAATTGGGCGCTGCTTACGCCGCCAAGCATGGGCTGTCCATGCAGGACGTGAAGCGCGCGATGGCGCATGTATCGTGGAAGAGCCACGAAAACGCGGCGCTGAACCCGAAAGCGCATCTGCGTAACCGCATCACTATCGAGCAGGCCTTGGGCGCGCCAATGATCGCCTACCCGCTTGGCACCTTTGACTGCTGCGGCGTCAGCGACGGCGCTGCCTGCGCTATCGTCACTACGCCAGAAATTGCTCGCAGCCTTGGCCGCACCGAAGCGGTCACGGTGAAGTCGCTGCAACTCGCGCCGTCCAACGGTGTGGAACTTTCCCATGGCAGTTGGGATGGCGCGCATACGCCGACCACCCGCCTGGCCGCCGCACGCGCCTATGCAGAAGCCGGCATCGCTGGCGCCGAAGCCATCGACCTGTTCGAGGTGCACGACTGCTTCTCCATCACCGAACTGGTGCTGATGGAAGACCTCGGCTTCTCGGCCGAAGGCCGTGCGGTCTACGATATTTTGGATGGCCGCTATGACCGCAGCGGCGCCAAGCCCTGCCAGATTGACGGTGGCCTGAAGTGCTTCGGCCACCCGGTGGGGGCCTCCGGCCTGCGCATGGCCTATGAGATGTACCTGCAGTTGCTCGGGCGCGCCGGGGCAAGGCAGCATTCGCCACAAGGCAAAGCGCCGGCGCTCGGCTTGACGCACAATCTGGGTGGCATACCGAACCGCAATGTTGCCGCCATCGGCATCTTCGGCCTGATGGACGTCTAGACCACGGCCAGTGGCCTAGGCCACTGCATTTACTGTCGAGGGGGGATGATGATCAACACACTGCTGACGCGCGTACCACCCGACCAGCTCGGCGACTGGCGTGGCGCTTATGACACCCTGCAAGGGCTCACGGGCGATGCCACGTTCGTGGAAGTCTTCGCGCAAGCCCCGGAACTGCTGCAGTTCGTCATGGGCCAGTTCTACATGCCGCTGTTCTTCGGCGGCCGAGTGGAGCAGCGCTACAAGCAACTGGCTCGCCTGAAGCTGTCGCTGGAACACGGCTGTCTCACCTGCAACAAGCAGAACGTACCTGGCGCCTTGGCTGCCGGCATTACGCAGGCGCAGGTGGACGCCATGGACGCCTATGAGACGGGCCCCTTCACTGAAGCCGAAAAGGCGGTCATCGCTTATGCGGACCAAGTGAAAATGACTAACCACCAAGGGCATATGACGCCCGAACTGTTGGCGCGCCTGCGCGCGAACTTCAGCGAACCCGAAATTCTTGAACTCGGCGTGGTCATGGCGGTCATCTCCGGCATGGCAAAGCTTAGCTTCGTGCTCGAATTGGTCGAGCGCGAACCCACTTGTCCTTTCAACCCAGACGTTGCCGCCTAGGGAGGCTGCCATGTACGACTATCGCAATCCCATCGTGCTGAATCCCGCCGCGCCAGAAGGCGCCTTGGATGCAAAACTGCCTCCCGCGGATGACGGACTGGATGTTGTCGACCCTGCACGCTACTACTCCAAGGAGTTCATGCAGAAGGAGTGGACCCATCTATGGCCCCGCGTCTGGATTCTCGTGGGCGTCACGCCAGACATCAAGGAGCCGGGCGACTATTTGGTGCATGAGCACGGCCACGAAAGCTTCTTGGTGGTGCGCCAAGACGATAACAGCATCAAGGCTTTCTACAACGTCTGCCCGCACCGGGCGAACCAGATTGCGCTGAACACGCAAGGCTCGGTCGACAAGTTCACCTGTGCCTTCCATGGCTGGCAGTTCGGCAAGGACGGCAAGCTGAAGTGCATCACCGATGAGCAGACGTTCCACCCCAATCTCGTCGCACACCGCCCGGGCCTGACCGAACTGCGCTGCGACACCATCGGCGGCCTCATCTTCGTGAACATGGACGGCAAGGCTCCTCCCCTCAAGGAGTGGATTGGCCTACCCCCGGGTTACATCGAGAACTACGAAATCGAGCAGATGAACGTGGTCCACCATGTCAGCACCGAGTGGCTGGCCAACTGGAAGACCGGTGTCGATGCCTTCTACGAGACCTACCACCTCCCCCACATCCACCCGCAGACGCAGGGTGTGATGGAGGACTTCTCGCAGATTGACAGCTACCCGAACGGCTTCACGCGCATGATCGTGCCCATCTGCACGAAGAGCCACCGCATGGAAGACGGCTCCGTGAACCCCGGCCTGCAGTACATGATGATGGAAGCGGGCATGGACCCGGCTAGCTACACTGGCGATGCGGATGGCGTCCGCGCCGCCGTGCAGCAAGCCAAGCGGGCCCGCGCTGCACGCCTCGGCATGACCCACTACGAGAAGTTCACGGACAGCCAACTGACGGACAGCTGGGCTACCGGGTTCTTCCCGAACGTGCAGATCGGCATGCACCCGGAAGGCGTGTTCATCATGCGCTTCGTACCGCACGCGACGGACCCCGAGCGCTACTACTACGACAACATGATCATGTTCCGGCACGTGGATGACCCGAACTACTTCGTGCCCGGCTGGATGGGGCTGCCGAAGGATACAGATGTGACCGGCGCTACCCGCCCAGCGGTGAAGCGCTACACGGCTGGTAACCTCTGCGACTTGGGTGAAGTGCTCAACCAGGACGTGGAACTGGTGGCCACCGTGCAGAAGGGCTCCAAGTCACGTGGTTTCCGTGGTCCGCTGTGGTCCGAGCAGGAAGGCCGCCTGCGCCACTACCAGCGCGAAATCGACCGTTACCTGAACGGCGAGAAGTAAGCGGCAGCGGTGCTGCTAACGGTGTGCCGGCACAGGTCAACCAACCTGTGCCCGGCCACCGCGGTAACGCTAACGTGAGGCCGGGAAATACGCCCGGCCACCGCGCAGCACCAGCTCGCGCTGCACCACGGCGGGAATATCCGTGGTGTGGTGCACCGCCAGCACCAGCGTGGTGCCGGCAGCAGCACGACGCTCCATCTCTTCCAGCATTCGTGTACGCGCAACGCGGTCCAGCCCGGTGAAGGGCTCGTCCAGCAGCAAGAGTTCCGGGTTGCGGATAAGCGCGCGCGCCAGCAGCGCCAGCCGCAATTGCCCATACGACACTTCCCGCGGGTAGCGTCCCGCCAAAGGCGCCAAGCCAAACCAATCGAGCGCTTCCAGAGCGCGGCGCTTTTCGCCCGCTGAAGGCTTCCAGTCCAGCCCAAGGCTGCCGCGCCAACCGCCAATCACCAAATCCAGCAAGCTGCCCGCGCCCATCGCGTCGTCTACCGCCCGTGTCTGCAGCTCCGGCGAAACGTAGCCGCAGCGCCGCTTCCACAGTTCAATAGGCGTGCCTTTCGGAAAACGCGCGCGGCGTACCTCGCCGCCCAGCGCCGGCCAACGCGAGCCATGCAGCAATTGCAGCAGCGTCGACTTGCCACTGCCCGTGGCGCCCTTCACCACCCAGTGCTCGCCGCGGCGGACAGTCCAATCCAACCCGCGCACCACCGGCCGCCACTCGCGGTAAATATCCACGTTGCGCAGTTCAACGAGTGCGGCAGAAGGCTTGCTTGTAGGAGCGAGCTTGCTCGCGACTCTTAATGTAGGAGCGAGCTTGCCTGGGGAATCAACCTTGCTTGTGGAATCAACCTTGCTTGTGGGAGCGAGCTTGCTCGCGACTCTTACTGTAGGAGCGAGCTTGCTCGCGACTGTCGGCAGCAAGCTGCCTCCCACAGGCTCCACAATCACTCGCCCTCGCTCCACGCGCGCACGGCGCGTGAAGCCAGCCGGCATCTCTTCATCGCGGTGCGTAGTAATGACCACCGTGCAACGCCGCTTCAACAACACGCGCAGCGCCGCCTGCACCGCGCGACGGTGTGCGCTATCGAGACCGTTGAAGGGCTCGTCGAGCAATAGCAGCGCCGGCTTCGCCACCCAAGCACGTGCCAGCAAGACGCGGCGACGCTCGCCGTAGGAAAGCTCCAAAAAACCGCGCCGCTCAAGCTTTTTCAAACCGAACAAGGCCACGGCTTGCGTCACTTCCGCGGACTTGGCGCGCGTCAATTTCCGCAGCGGAATATCCGTGCGATCGAAACCGGTACCAATGACTTCGCGCAGGCGAAGGTTCCAGTCACGCCGGGCATATCGGTCCTGATGTTCACCAGAGACGTGCAATACGCGCGGCAGCACATCGACGGCATCAACCTCATTTCCACGGACGTCAATCCAACTGAGACCATCGCCAGCGCCACGACGCTTGCCTACCGGCGTCGGCCAGCGTTCGCCCGCCATTAGCTTGCAGAGCTGCGTCTTGCCGGCGCCATTGCCACCTTCCAGCACCCAGCGTTCGCCGGGCCGAATCTCCCAGCGCACTCCGCGCAAAATGGCGCTGTCGCCCAGTGTCAGATGAACGCGATCGAAGCGGACCCCCAACGCACCGAGGGAGGCAGCTTGCTGCCGAATGTCGCGAGCAAGCTCGCTCCCACAAGCATCAACTTCTCTGTGGGAGGCAGCTTGCTGCCGACTGCCGGAATCAATCACGGTGCAGGAATACCAAAGCGGCGGTGATCTGGCTCGCTACCTGCCGGCGCGGTTCCCACGCACAGCGCGCGGTCCTCGTTCACCAGCTTCAACAAATGCGCTAGCAGCGAATACCGCGCCCAGGCATGCATGGCCACCGGCACATCGTCATAGGCAACCGGCAACAACTCTTCAACCGGCACCGCGCCTTGCGCTGCTACCGCACCCAACGCCGCCAGCACCTTGGCTTCACGCTTCAAGCGGTGCGCGACGAGCGCTGAGAGGTTGGCGTGCGGATCCGTGATGAGCCCACCATGGCCCGGGGCAATGGCTCGCAGCGGCAAGGTTTGCAGGCGCGCAAGAGAGGCGAGGTACTCACCCATGTCGCCATCGGGCGGCAGGATGACGGGTGTCACGCCTTGCAGCACATGGTCGCCAGTGAACAGCACACCGGCCGCCGGCCACCAAGGGCAGATATGGTTGGAGGCATGCCCCGGCGTGGCCAGCAATTGCACTTCGCCCACATCCGTTTCGAGTACGTAGCCGTCGTCCGGAATCACTTCCGCAACAAACGTCGGGTCCTGGTACGCGGCATGCCGCGCCAGCCTGCCGATGCGCGGCGCACCCGTGCGTTCATGCAGCCAAGCAGCGAGTGGCGAATGGTCGCCATGGGTGTGCGTCACGACGATGCCGCGCACCGGGCGGCCAGCAATGGCTACGAGCAGCGCTTCCCCATGCACAGGCATGGCCGGGCCCGGGTCAATGACCCAAACCTCGCGCTCGCCTAGCAGGTACGTGTTCGTACCGGGCCCGGTCATAGGGCCGGCGTTGGGGACCACCAGGCGCTGCAACCCCGGCGCCAACGACAGAGCTTGGCCGGGGGTGAATTGGCCAGAGTCCGCCAAGGGAAAGTCGCCCGCTCGCTCGCGCATCAAAATTTCCACTCCGGCAGCACGCCCACCACCACGCAGGCTAGAGCTTAAGGGTATCATCGGGGGGTCCGGGCCCGGGGGGCCCACTGCGGAGAACCATACCCATGTTCCGTCCTGTTACTCGTCTCGCCCTGCCGGTCTTCGGCGCCCTGCTTCTCGCTGCCCCGCTCGCCCAGGCGGCCTGCCCCTACCCGACGGCGCCCACCGCCCTGCCGGACGGTGCCACCGCTTCCCGCGACGAGATGATGGCCGGCAAGGCCGCCGTCTCGAAGTTCAACCAGGACGTGGAGGCGTACAACGCCTGCCTCGACACCGAACTGCAAGCACAGTTGGCCGACGCGTCTCTGACCGACGACCAGAAGAAGAACGTGCAGTCGATGGCGAATGCCAAGCACGACGCTGCCGTGGACGAACTGACCGCGATTGCTGCTCGTTTCAACGAGCAGGTGAAGGCCTACAAGGCCAAGATCGCGGCGGCCGCTCCCGCCAAGTGAGCCGATGAGGCCCACCCCGCCGCCGGCACCGGAAGCGGCCCTGGCCGCGATGCTGGCGGCGCTGGGCCTTTCCGAGACTGCGTCCAAGCACGCCCCTGCAGCTAACGCTGCCGGGGGTTTGCTTATGTCTCCCGTTTTCGCCGAACGGGACCAGCCCCCCTTTGACCGCGTCATGATGGATGGCATGGCTGTCCGCGCTGCCGCGATCGCTCAAGGCCAGCGTCGCTTCCGCATCGCCGGCATGGCAGCGGCGGGCCACGCCGTGCCAAAGCTCACCGCCGACACGGATGCCATCGAGGCCATGACCGGCGCGATGGTGCCCGAAGGCGCCGACTGCGTTATTCCGGTCGAAGAGCTGACGCGCGAAGGCGACCATCTGTTAGTGAGTGAAGCCGCTGCCAGCATCGCCCAAGCCGGCCAGAACATTCACCCGCGCGGCAGCGACTGTGTGGCAGGTGCCACCGTGCTGGCACCCGGGCAACGCCTCGGCGCCGTAGACATCGCCATCGCCACCGGCGCTGGCGCTGCAATGCTGGAAGTGCACCGGCAACCGCGCATCGCCATCATCTCCACGGGCGACGAACTCGTCGAAGCTGGCGCCCCCATCGCCCCATGGCAAGTGCGCCGCTCCAATGCCCATGCCGTGGCTACGGCACTACGCGCTGCCGGGCACACGCAGCTTTCCGACCATCATCTGCCCGACGACCTGCCGCTATTGCAGGCCGCGCTAGGCGAGTTGCTCGCCAGCCACGACGTGCTCGTGCTTTCGGGTGGCGTCTCTATGGGCCAGTTCGACCACGTGCCAGCGGCCTTGCGCGCACTCGGCGTCGAGCAGGTGCTGCACCGTATCGCGCAGCGCCCAGGCCAGCCGCTCTGGTTCGGCCGCGGTAGCGCGGGCCAAGCCGTGTTCGGCCTGCCGGGCAACCCAGTTAGTACCTTCGTCTGCGCCATCCGCTACGTATTGCCGGTGTTGGCACACCTCGAAGGTGCCACCGCTCGCCAACGAGGGCTACCCGTGCAACTCGCGGCGCCCGCGAAAACCTTGAAGGTGACGCGCTTGCTGCCGGTTCGTCTCGGCGTCAGCGCCACGGGCCAACTGCTGGCTACCCCTCGACCGCCGGCGAACTCCGGCGACTTCCTGACACTGGCTGGCACCACGGGCCTCGTGGAACTCCCAAGCATGGAAGGTCCGTTGCCGGCCGGCAGCGTCGTTCCCTATTGGCCTTGGCCCGACAGCGTCTGGCCTGACAGTACTTGGCCAGAACTTTCGTGAAGCCAACTTGATGCGCACTACCGTCACCGACCAATTCCATCGCCCCCTGCAGGACCTGCGCCTGTCGGTCATGGACCGCTGCAATTTCCGCTGCCCCTATTGCATGCCTAAAGAAGCGTTCGGCGATGGCTATCGTTTTCTGTCGAGCCAAGAGCGTCTGTCCTCCCCCGAGACACTGCGTCTCGCGCGTTTGTTCGCCGGGCTGGGTGTGCGCAAGCTGCGCATCACCGGTGGCGAGCCCCTGCTGCGCGCGGGCCTTGCCGACCTTATCGGCGACCTCTCGTTGGTACCGGGCATCGAGGACATCGCACTCACCACCAACGGCGTGTTGCTGAAGCAGCATGCCGCTGCACTGCAAGCAGCGGGCCTGCGACGCGTAACGGTTAGCCTCGACAGTGTCGACCCAGCCGTATTCCGCCAGTTGTCGGGCGGCTTCGACGGTTTGCCTCAAGTACTGGAAGGCATCGAGGCCGCGCTGCTCGCGGGCCTTTCGCCCGTAAAACTGAATTGCGTGGTGCAACGCGGCGTGAACGAGACCGGCGTGCTGGACCTCGTCGAGCGCTTCCGTGGCACTGGCGTGACCGTCCGCTTCATCGAATACATGGACGTGGGCGAACGCCATCGCTGGGACCGCAGCAAGCTGGTGCCGACTGCAGAACTCCATGCCCGCATTCACGAGCGCTGGCCACTGCAACCGCTGCAGCCCAGCCATCGCGGCGAAGTGGCGGAACGCCATGCCTTCGTCGATGGCCAAGGCGAAGTTGGTTTTATCTCCTCCGTGTCGCAGCCGTTCTGCGGCGGCTGCACGCGGGCACGCATGTCTTCAGCGGGTGTGCTCTATACCTGCCTGTTCGCCACGCAGGGCATCGACCTGCGCGCACCGCTGCGGGCTGGCGCTTCGGATGAAGACTTGGTGGCGCTCATCACTGGCCGTTGGCAAGCCCGCGAAGACCGCTACAGCGAACTGCGTGGTCAGCCGTCAACCGAAGCGACTGCGGACCCGCGCAAGGTTGAAATGCACCACATTGGTGGTTGAGGCGAATACCCATGAACGAACCCACACTCACCCATGTCGATGAAGCTGGCGCCCCAGCGATGGTGGACGTCCATGGCAAGGCCGTGAGCTGGCGTCTCGCCACTGCCGAAGCATGCGTAGTGTTCCCCCCAGCGGCTGCGGCGGCGCTCCGTCAACAGGGCTTTTCCACGGCGAAGGGCCCGGTGTTCCACACCGCCATCATCGCCGGCACGCAGGCCGCCAAGCAGACGCACCACCTCATCCCCTTCTGCCATGCCCTGCAGCTCGAGCGCTGCAAGGTCGCCATCACGATGGAAGGTGATACGGCTGTCGTGCGTTGCGAGGCGGGTTCGCACCACCGCACGGGCGTGGAAATGGAAGCCCTTACCGGCGCCACCGTGGCAGCACTGACCATCTACGACATGTGCAAAGCGCTGACGCACGGTCTGCGCATCGAAGCCGTGCGCTTGCTCGAGAAGACCGGCGGCAAGGCGGATTACCGTGCCGACTGAGCCCAGCACTGTCGCCGACGACGTCGATAGCCCGCCGGTGTTATCGGCAGCCGCACCCGTGGCCGGACTCGTGCTCGCTGGCGGCGAAAGCCGCCGCATGGGGCGTGACAAAGCAGCCTTGGAACTGGCAGGCAGCAGCCAACTCGAACGCACCATGGCTTTGCTCTCGCGGCACCTCGCACAGGTGTTCGTGTCCGTCCGCGCAAGCCAGCAGCAAGACCCGTTGCGTGCACGCTTCGCGCAGGTAGTGGACGCGCCCGCTTTTTCCGCCGCGGAACTCAGTGGTCCCATTGCCGGCATACTCGGCGCTTTCGCCGCCAAGCCCGACCATGCCTGGCTGGTAGTGGCCTGCGACCTGCCCCTGCTGGACGATGCTGCCATCGCCGGGTTGCTCGTTGGCCGCCGTGCAGACAGCGTAGCCACCGCCTACACCAGCGCCTACGACGGGCTTCCGGAACCCTTGTGCGCCATCTGGGAACCCCAAGCTGCCGCCATGCTGCGTGAGCATGTGGCTGGCGGCAATCTGTGCCCTCGCAAATTTCTGCTGCGTAACGGCGCGTACTTTCTCCCAGCGATGGCGAGCGTCTCCACCAACGTCAATACGCCGGCGGAACTCGCCGCGTTGTCCCAGCCCGGGAACACTTCCCAGGAAACCGCATGAGCCAGACCTACACTCTGCAGTACTTCGCCGTGCTGCGTGAACAAGCGCGTTGCCGTGAAGAGCAGGTGACCACCACCGCCACCACGCCCGACGAGTTGTATGCGGAAGTTCGCGCACGCCACGGCTTCACGCTCGAAGCCAACTTCCTGCGCGTGGCCGTGAACGATGAATTCGCGGACTGGAATGTGCCACTGCGCGATGGCGACCACATCGTGTTCATCCCGCCCGTGGCTGGAGGCTGAACGGATGAGCAGCTCTTCCATCGCTACGCCGGGAGCTGAAACTTCGCCGGACGCAGGCGGAGCCTTCAGTTTCCGTGTCAGCGAAGACCCCATCGATGTACCCGCCGAACAAGCCACGCTAGGCGACCCCGGCGCGGGCGGCTATGTGGCGTTCGAAGGCTGGGTACGCGAAACGAACGAAGGGCGGCGCGTAGTACGCCTCGCCTATGAGGCTTACCCCATGCTGGCGAACCGCGAGGGCCGCCGCATCATCGAAGAAGCACGCCAGCGTTTTGGCCTGAAGTCGGCCAGTTGCATCCACCGCACCGGCTTGCTGGAAATTGGTGGGCTTGCCGTGTGGGTGGGCGTCAGTGCCGCCCATCGTGGCGAAGCTTTCGCTGCATGCCGCTACATCATCGACGAAGTAAAACACCGCGTTCCGGTATGGAAGCAGGAGTTTTACGAGGACGGCGACAGCGGTTGGGTGAACTGCGAGCGTTGCGCTGCGGCGGCCGGACCTTCACACGGCAACGCGACCAGCACAGCAGCCAACGCCAGTCATGGCCACACGCATGCGCATTCGCATGGGCATGCCCACGACCATGCCCACGACCACGACCACGACCACGGCCACGGCCACGGCCACGCGCAGCCAGCGGCGGTAACGGACGCCCCTGTCCCCTCACGCTTGCCGGACTACGCACGTCAGATGGCGCTACCGGAAGTAGGTGCCGCAGGCCAAGCCAAACTCGGCGCCGCTAAAGTCTTGGTCATCGGCTGCGGCGGCCTTGGCGTACCGGTCGCCACCTATCTCGCTGGTGCCGGCATCGGCTCGCTGACCTTGGTAGACCCGGACGTCCTCGAAGCCACCAACCTGCACCGGCAAATTGCTTATGCCGCGGCGGATTGCGGGCAGGCCAAGGTACTCTTGTTGGCCGCACGCCTGCGCGCCTTGAACCCGTCCATCGGGCTGCACACCCATGCGGAAGCCGCGGATGCCGCCTTGCTTGACGCCCTAGTGCCACGTCACGACGTGGTCGTCGACTGCACGGACCGCTTGTCCGTGAAGTTCGCCGTGAACGATGCGGCCGTGCGCCATGGCATTCCGGCCGTGCTGGCGAGCGTGCACCAGTACGAAGGGCAGGTGCAGGTGGTGCGCCCCGGTGGCAGTTGCCTGCGTTGTGTCTGGCCGCAAGCGCCGCGCGATGGCGTGGTCGGCAATTGCGCCGAAGCCGGCGTACTGGGCCCCGTGCCCGGCCTCGTGGGTACTTGGCAAGCGTTTGAAGTCCTGCGTTTGCTGTTGGGTCTGGAAGCCCCTCGCGAAGGCGTGCTAACGGTCGACCTGCTCGCCGGCCAGACGCGCTTCCTCCGCGCGCCACGCGCCGCAGATTGCCCTGAACATGCCTTGAAGCATTCAGTGGCGCCCGGCGCACCGCTGGAGTTGCCAAGCTTGGCCGAAGGCCTCGCTCGTGGCTTGTGCGTGGTGGACGTGCGTGATGCTACAGAAGCCGCCGCCAACCCATTGCCCGTGGCGCATCACCACCTGCCCATGGCGACTTTGCTAAAAGACTTGAAGCAGTTACCTGCTACCGAGAATGGCTGGCTGTTCGTTTGCGTTCGCGGTATTCGCAGCCGCAGCGTGGCGGAGGCGTGTCGCGAGGCCGGGCATGCCGCAGCGTATTCGCTCAGCGGCGGCGCGCCGCACTAAAGCGTCGCGAGCAAGCTCGCTCCCACAAAAACCGCTATGCCCTGTGGGAGGGAGCTTGCTCCCGACTCTTCACACCGGCCGGGTTTGCCCGCTGCCGCGAACCACGTACTTGTAGCTAGTCAACTGCTCCACGCCCACCGGGCCGCGTGCGTGGAAGCGGTCCGTGGAGATGCCTATCTCCGCGCCGAAACCGAACTCACCCCCATCCGCAAACTGCGTGGAGGCGTTATGCAACACAATGGCGCTATCCACCAGCGCCAGAAAGCGCTCGGCGACCGCAGCGTCTGCCGTGATGATGCTTTCGGTGTGCCCCGAACCCTTCTCGCGGATGTGTCGCACGGCTTCTTCCAAGCCTTCAACCACGCGTGCGGCAATGATGGGCGCCAGGAACTCGTGGCCAAAGTCTTCGGGCTTCGCCGCTACTACCCGCGCATCGGCCTGCTGACAGGCGGCATCGCCACGC
Source organism: Candidatus Planktophila lacus (assembly GCA_943331345.2). Lineage (GTDB taxonomy): Bacteria > Pseudomonadota > Gammaproteobacteria > Steroidobacterales > Steroidobacteraceae > CAIOHZ01. Next base: position 54,108 of record CALQLF020000001.1, read on the forward strand.
ACCTCGCAACCGGCGTCGAGCAAAGCCTGCAGCAATGCAGTGCGCTCGGCTTCCGGCCACGCCGCATCTATCAACAGCGTTTCGGCGGAACCACAAACACCCGTGCGCCGCAGTTTCGCGTTCAGCACCACTTCGCGCGCCATCGCGGGCTCTGCCGCTGCATGAACGTACACATGGCAGATGCCATCGAGATGCCCGATGACGGGCACACGCGCTTCCTGCTGCACGCGAGCCACCAATCCCTTGCCACCGCGCGGCACGACGACGTCGATGACACCGCGTGCTGCCAGCAAAGCACCCACCACCGCGCGGTCGCGCGTGGGAACCAGTTGTACTGCCGCCACCGGCAAGCCTGCTGCGACCAGTCCCTGCGCCAGACACGCATGCAGGGCTACCGAAGAATTCAGGCTTTCACTGCCTCCACGCAAGATGGCCGCATTGCCGCTCTTCAGGCACAGGGCACCGGCATCCACCGTCACATTGGGGCGGCTTTCGTAAATGATGGCGATGACGCCCAGGGGCACACGAACCCGCTGGAAATGCAGCCCATTGGGCCGGGTCCATTCGCCGGTGATGGAGCCGACCGGGTCCGGCAGGGCCGCCACCTGCTCCAAACCTTGCGCAATGCCCTCGAGACGCTTCGCGTCCAGCGCCAAGCGGTCCAGCATGGCGGGTGACAGGCCTGCCGTACGCGCGGCCATCAAGTCCTGTTCATTCGCGGCCAAAATCTCCGCGGCACCAGCGCGCATGGCGGCGGCCGCCGCCAGCAAAGCCGCATTCTTCTGTGCCGTGGAGGCAGCAGCCAAGGCAGGCAAAGCGGCACGAGCCGCAGCTCCCATCTCGGCGACCAAAGCCGTAGCCGCAGAGGCGGCCATGGACGCGGTCGGCAGCTCGTTACTTGCCATGTTCACGCTCCCTTGCCGCGCGCCGCAGGTACCAGCATGACGAGATCGTCGCGATGCACCAGTTCTTCGCGACCACGGAAGCCGACGAGACTTTCAATATCGGCGCTTTTGCGACCACGGATGCGTAGCGCATCAGCGGCCGAGTAAGCCGCCAGGCCACGGGCAATCTCGCGGCCTTCCGGATCCAGAATGCTCACGGCATCGCCACGTTCGAAGCGCCCGGCGACCGCCAAGACACCCGCTGGGAGCAGACTCTTGCCACGAGCGAGTGCCGCTGCTGCGCCGGCATCCACCGCTACTTTGCCGGCAGGCTGCAAGGCACCAGCAATCCACTGCTTGCGCGCTGCGCGCGGCGTAGTGGTGGGCAGGAACCAAGTAGAGCGGGCTCCGGAAGCGACGGCACGCAACGGATTTTCCACATGACCGCTGGCCACGCACATGGCACAGCCAGCCTCTACTGCAATGCGGGCAGCCGCCACCTTGGTAGCCATGCCGCCTGAACCGACACCAGAAGTGGGCCCGGTGGCCATGGCCTCGATTTCCGCCGTGATCTCCCGGACCTCGGGAATAAAGGTGGCCGTAGGATCTTTGCCGGGGTCGGCGGTATACAAGCCATCGATGTCCGACAGCAGCATGAGGCAGTCTGCGCTCGCCATCTGCGCCACTCGCGCAGCAAGGCGGTCGTTGTCGCCGTAGCGAATCTCGGCGGTGGCCACCGTATCGTTTTCGTTGATGACCGGGATGGCGCCCAACGACAGCAGTGTGTCGAGCGTGCGTCGGGCGTTCAGGTAACGACGGCGTTGCTCGGTGTCGTCCAAGGTGAGCAGCAACTGCGCCACCTGCAGGCCACGGCTTTCCAGCACTTCCTTCCAGGCATGGGCGAGACGAATCTGGCCGACGGCAGCCGCAGCCTGACTTTCCTCCAAACGCAACTTTCCGGCCGGCAAGCCCAACTGCCGACGCCCGAGCGCGATTGCCCCAGAGGACACAAGAATGACCTGCGCCCCACGCTCACGCGCAGCCAACAAGTCGTCTGCGAGCGCCTCCAGCCACTGTCGGTTGATGCGGCCATTGCGACTGTCTACCAACAGCGCCGACCCCACCTTGACCACCAACCGGCGGGATTGGAGCAGGCGCTTGGCGCGAGCCTTGAATTCAGCAGGTTTCATCTTCGCGACTCTTTTCCTGGCTGTGTTGGCAAGCGCACCGCACCCACCAACTGTCCCGTACAACTCTTAAGGGCATTCATTTTCGCATGTTTTTCCAAGGGGATTCACGGCAAACCGTAGGCCGCTGGCGGGTTGTACCTATTCATCGGCATCAGGGCTATCCCTAACATTAGCCACATCCCTGCACAGCGTTGCGGGCAACAATAAAAACGAGGCTGGAAACATGCAGCAAACCGAACACTACAACGACCGCGTGGTTAGGCAGTTCGCCCTGATGACCGTGGTCTGGGGCATCGTGGGCATGTTGGTCGGGGTGATTATCGCCTCCCAGTTGCTCTGGCCGGCGCTGAACTTCGACATCCCCTGGCTAACCTATTCCAGGCTTCGGCCGCTCCACACGAACGCCGTCATCTTCGCTTTCGGCGGTTCGGCGCTCTTCGCCACCAGCTACTACATCGTCCAGCGCACCTGCCATGTCCGCTTGTTCGCAGACAAACTAGCTGGCTTCACGTTCTGGGGCTGGCAAGCCATCATCCTGTCGGCGGCTATCACTCTGCCGCTGGGCATTACCAGCGGCAAGGAATACGCCGAACTGGAATGGCCCATCGATATCCTCATCACCATCGTCTGGGTGTCCTACGCCGTGGTGTTCTTCGGCACTCTCGCCAAGCGCCGCGTACAGCACATCTATGTAGCCAACTGGTTCTTCGCGGCCTACATAATCACCATCGCCGTCCTGCACCTCGTGAATAGCGCCGCCATGCCTGCGACTCTGTTCCGCTCGTATAGCATCTACCCAGGCGTGGTCGACGCCATGGTCCAGTGGTGGTACGGGCACAACGCCGTAGGCTTCTTCCTCACCGCCGGCTTCCTCGGCATGATGTACTACTTCATTCCGAAGCAGGCGGGTCGCCCAATCTTCAGCTACCGCCTATCGGTAGTGCACTTCTGGGCGCTCATCTCACTGTACATGTGGGCCGGCCCCCATCATCTGATCTACACCTCGCTGCCGGACTGGGTGCAATCGCTAGGCATGGTGTTCAGCCTCATGCTTATCGCGCCGAGTTGGGGCGGCATGATCAATGGCGTCATGACGCTCTCGGGCGCCTGGCACAAGCTCCGCACGGACCCCATCCTGAAGTTCCTCGTGGTCTCGCTGTCGTTTTACGGCATGTCGACATTCGAGGGCCCGATGATGTCCATCAAGAGCGTCAATGCTCTCTCGCACTACACGGACTGGACCATCGGTCATGTGCACTCCGGCGCGCTGGGTTGGGTGGCCATGATCTCTGTGGGCTCCCTCTACGCGCTCATCCCGCGTCTCTACGGTCTCGACCGTATGTACAGCATCAAGGCTATCGACATCCACTTCTGGACCACCACGATTGGCATCGTGCTGTATGTGGCGGCCATGTGGATTGCCGGCCTGATGCAAGGCCTGATGTGGCGCGCGTTGAATGCCGACGGCACGCTCACCTACACCTTTGTCGAAGCCCTCAAAGCGACCTACCCGTATTACGCGGTGCGTGTGCTGGGTGGCTTCATGGTATTCAGCGGCATGCTGCTCATGGCCTGGAACGTGTGGAAAACGGTCAGTAGCGTCAAGCGTGGGCCGGACATCCCCGTTCTCGCCCCGACTGCGCACTGAACCCCACAGGACAAGGAACAGCAACATGAACCATGACCTGATTGAACGTCGTATCGGCCTGATGGGTGTGCTGGTGGCTATCGTCATCAGCATCGGTGGTCTGGTCGAGATTGTGCCGCTCTATGCGGAAGGCATCGTCACCAAACCGGCAGCGGGCGTTAAACCCGGTAGTGCCTTGGAAGTGGCTGGTCGTGACATCTATCGTCGAGAGGGCTGCTATAACTGCCACTCGCAGATGATTCGGCCCCTACGCGCCGAGACGGAGCGTTACGGTCACTACTCCGTGGCCGGCGAGTCGGTCTATGACCATCCGTTCCAGTTCGGCTCGAAGCGTACGGGGCCGGACCTCGCCCGCGTCGGCGGTCGGTACTCGGACGAATGGCATCGCATCCACCTCAACAATGCTCGTGATGTCGTGCCCGAGTCCAACATGCCCGGCTATCCGTGGCTGGCTGAAAACACGCTGGATGGCGCCGATATCGCGGCCTCCATGAAGGCGCTGCAACGAGTAGGCGTTCCCTATACCGCCGAGCAAATCGCGGCGGCCCCTGCAGAAGTAGCCGGCAAGACCGAGCAAGACGCGCTAATCGCCTACCTGCAGAGCCTAGGCACCGCGTCCAAGACCTGGGAGCGCTGAGCCATGAACGGACTTCTCTCGGGCATCAGCACGGCTTTGGCCATGCTCGCTTTCGTGGGCACCGTGGTCTGGGCTTATAGCCACCGGCGCAATGGCGAATTCGAGGCGCTATCCAAAGTGCCTCTGGAAGAAGATGCCAAAGCGCTACAGGAGAAACAACCGTGAACGGCTTCTGGAGCTACTGGGTCATCATCCTCACGAGCATCAATATCGCCGGGGCACTCTGGTTGCTGTGGACCACCTCGCGCAAGCGCCCTGGCGACCAAGGGCCTTCAGAGGAAACCACCGGGCACACCTGGGACGGCGACCTCAGCGAATACAACAATCCGTTGCCACGCTGGTGGCTGTGGGGCTTCTACGCCTCCGTCATCTTCGGTCTAGGCTACTTGGCCTTCTACCCCGGCCTTGGCAACTTTGCCGGTCGCCTCGGCTGGACCCAGGAGAATGCCTGGGCTGCCGATGTTGCCCTAGCGCGCAAACAGAGCGATTTCCAACTCGCCCACTACGATCATATGAATTTGCATACGCTGCGGCATGATGCGAATGCCATGCGGACGGCACGCAACCTGTTCGCCAACAACTGCGCAGCCTGCCACGGCACAGACGCGCACGGCAGCAAGGGCTTCCCCAATCTCACCGATGCCGACTGGCTGCATGGCGGCGACCCCACCGCCATCACCACCACCATCACGCAAGGCCGCGTGGCTGTCATGCCAGCCTGGGAAGCCGTCATCGGCCCTGAAGGCGTAGAGCAGGTGTCCAGTTACGTGCTGGCACTCTCTGGACACCCCGGTGATGCGCAGATGCAAGTGCAGGCCAAGGCCGGTGCAGAGAAGTTCGCCACAGTATGCGCGGCCTGCCATGGTGCCGATGGGCGCGGCAATACCGCGTTGGGTGCACCGAATCTCACCGACAACATCTGGCTCTACGCCGGCAACGTGGAAACCATTCGCGAAACGGTAGGCAAAGGCCGCAACAACCAGATGCCGGCCCACGCAGCCAAGCTCGGCGCGACGCGCGTCAAGTTGCTAACTGCTTACGTCTTGAATCTCTCCGGCGCACCGGATGAGGAAAATGAAGAACCAGAAGCGAACAGCTTGCTCGAGGGGAGCACGCATGAACCAACCAACACCGCAGGCACCCAAGCCCACTGAGCGGGACGCCGTGGAAGACGAACTGCCGGAGGCCACACCCGCCACGTGGCCGCCGGCGGGCCGCAACCTAGCAATGGTCCTGTGGCCATCGTTCTTGGCGGCTGGCATGGCCACCATGTTCATGTTCGCGTGGGTAGACCCACTGGCTCTGGAGGCCTGCGCCCTGCCCTCCCCCCTGCTGAGTAGTCGCCTGACCGGTTACGGGTTAGGTTTCTTCTTTTTCTGGGGCATCTCGGCGAGCGCCAGCGGCATCACGCTATACCTCGCCTCCACGCTGCGCAGCCCCACTGACGAGCCAAAATGACCCACGCCAACGACGCAGCCCCGGCCGAAAGCTACTACGCCAAGCATCACAAAATTTATCCGCGCGAAGTAAAAGGGCGTTTTGCCCGCCTCCGCACCATCGCCGTGTTTGCACTGCTTGGCCTGTACTACCTGCTCCCGTGGATGAACTGGAACGGTCGACAGGCCATCCTGTTCGACCTCCCCGCCCGCCAATTCCACCTGTTTGGCCTCGTCATGTGGCCGCAGGACTTCATCTTTCTCACCCTGCTGCTGGTCATCGCCGGCTTGACGCTCTTCTTCAGCACCGCCATGGCCGGGCGTCTATGGTGCGGCTTTGCTTGTCCGCAAACCGTATGGACCGACGTATTCCTGTGGATGGAACGTGCCATTGAAGGCGACCGCGCACGGCGACTGAAACTGGACCGCGCGCCATGGACTCTGCAAAAGCTTTTGCGCAAGGGCGGAAAACAGTTAGCGTGGATCACCTTCGCGCTGTGGACAGGCTTCACGTTCGTTGGCTTCTTCACCCCTATCCGCTCGTTACTACCTAGCGCCTTGGCTTTTCAACTCGGCCCCTGGGAAACCTTCTGGAGCTTGTTCTACGGCTTTGCCACCTACGGCAACGCCGGCTACCTGCGCGAGCAAGTGTGCAAGTACATGTGCCCTTACGCGCGCTTTCAGAGCGCGATGTTCGACAAGGATACTTTGGTCATTACCTACGACGCGCGCCGTGGCGAGCCGCGCGGCAGTCGTCCACGCGGCGTGGACGCACGCAGTCGCGGACAGGGCGACTGTATCGACTGCAAAGCCTGCGTGCAGGTTTGTCCGACCGGCATCGACATCCGCGAGGGCCTCCAATACGAATGTATTTCCTGCGCCGCATGTATCGACGCCTGCGACAGCGTGATGGACCAGATGCAGAGCCCACTTGGGCTCATTCGTTTCACCACCCAACACGCCCTCGACGGCAAGGCCACCCAACTGCTGCGGCCCAGAGTCATCGTCTACGGCACCATACTCGCTCTACTCTGCGTCGCGTTCGTGGTTTCGCTAAGCCTCCGCAAGCCCTTGGCCATGGATGTTCTACGTGACCGCAGCACGCTTTACCGCGAATTGCAGGACGCCAACGGTGAGCAGTGGTTCGAAAACGCCTACGAACTGCGCGTCATGAACAAGGACAGCGTCGCCCATCACTACCTGCTGACGGTTGCCGGTCTCGAAGGACTCACCGTGGATACCGCGGGTACACAGTTGGAGGCCGGTCCCGGCGAAGCAGATTCCATTCCAGTGCGCTTGCGCGCGCCCGGCAGTAGCGCCCATGGTTCACGCCCGGTGCAGTTCATGCTGCAGCAGGTGGAAGGCAACCAGAGCACTGTGACCGAAAAATCCCGCTTCATCGCTCCTTAAGACTGCTTGGACCCCCCCATGAACACCACCGCCGCCGCCCGCCCTTGGTACCGTGAAGCCATGGTGTGGCTGGTCATCCTCTTCCCCTTCCTGGCACTCTGCGCAGGTGTGTGGACCGTATGGGTCGCCACGCACGGTGCCGATACGCCCGTCGAGCGCGTGGAACCGGTCGCGCGTGGCTGATTGCTTTCACTGCGGTGAGCTCATCCCAGAGGGCACGCGGTTTCGCGTGGCCTTCGACGAACGGCGCGAGGAAGTGTGCTGCGCTGGCTGCGCGGCAGCAGCCGAGGCCATTCGCGATGCGGGCCTTGCCGACTACTACCGTTTCCGTTCCGCGCCCGCGCCACGTGCCGCGGTGGCACGAACGGACCCCTACAGCCATTACGAAGCCCCTGCCGTTCAGGCGCGCTGGACACAGTCGGCGGCTGACGGCACGACCACAGCCCACCTGCTACTCGAGGGCGTTTCCTGCGCCGCCTGCACTTGGTTGGTGGAAAAACGTCTGGGGCAACTGCCTGGCATTTGCACGGCCTCGGCGAACCCAGCCACGGCCAGAGTCGCGGTTCGTTTCAATCCCGCCATCATCGGGCTCGCCGCGGTCTTGCGCGCTATCGATGCCGTCGGATTTCGCCCGCATGTGCTGGGCAATACCGATACCCGCAGTCTGGCGCGTCGCGAGCGTGCCGCGTTGCTGCGACGGTTGGCGGTAGCTGGCTTCGGCATGATGCAAGTAATGATGTTCGCACTGGCACTTTATGCCGGCGCATTCGATGGCATGGACCCGGTGACGCGGCGTTTCTTTCAGCTCGTCAGCCTGCTCATCACGGTACCGGTGGCGTTCTATGCCGGCAGCCCGTTCCTGCACGGTGCCTTGCGCTCCTTGCGGGCTGGCGAGATCGGCATGGATGTCACCGTGTCGCTGGCCATTCTCGTGGCTTTTTTCGGTAGTGCGTGGCAGGCGCTCACTGGTGCCAGCGAAGTCTGGTTCGACTCGGTGGTCATGTTCGTCTTCCTCCTGCTGGTGGCACGCTTTGCTGAAATGAGCGTCAGGCACGCTGCCGGCAGCACCACAGAGGCTCTGTTGCGCCTGTTGCCGGCGGCAGCGCGTAAGCGCACGGCCGATGGCATGGAACTGGTGCCCGCTGAAACGCTGCAACCCGACGACCTGATCCTCGTTCCCGGTGGCGAGACTTTCCCCGCCGATGCCATTGTCACCAGTGCGCCCACCCGCGCCGATGAATCGTTGGTTACGGGCGAAGCTGCGCCCGTAGCCAAACCCATAGGTAGTGCAGTACTCGCGGGCAGCATGAACGCGGGAGAGACGGTGGAATGTCGCGTCACGGCCGTAGGCGATGGCACCACTTTGTCCGCCGTGGTGCGCCTCATCGACAGAGCACAAGCCGGGCGCCCCGCCATGGCCAGTCGCGCCGACCGTCTCGCCAGTCGCTTCCTCGCTGCCCTACTCGGCCTTGCTGTCATCGTGGCGCTGGTCTGGGCGTGGCTGGACCCTTCGCGTCTCATCCCTACCGTTATCGCTGTGCTGGTAGTCGCCTGCCCTTGCGCCCTGTCGCTGGCGGTTCCGACAGTTCTCACCGCCGCACTGCGGCGCTTGGCGCATCAGGGCGTGTTGGTAGTCAACCCCGATGCCCTCGAACGCTTGGCCGGAGCCACGGACGTGGTCTTCGACAAGACCGGTACGCTCACAGCCGGGCACCCGATGGTCACCGCTGTCATGCTGCTGCCCGCTGGCAAGGGTGGCATCTCAGGGCCACCCAGTACCGCACTTTCGCCTACACCGGCTGCCGTGTTGCAGCTGGCCGCAGCGCTCGAAGCCGGTGCTGCCCATCCACTGGCGCGCGCTTTTCCGCCGCGCGGCCCGGTACCTGCCGTAGAGCAGTTATTGCAAATCACCGGCGAGGGACTCGAAGGCATTGTGGAAGGGCAACGCCTGCGAATAGGCCGGGCGTCGTTCGTCGCTGGGCTCGCAGGGCCCATGCCCGGCGTTACCGCCGAATACAATCTCTTCCTCGGCAGCGAACACGGCTGGCTGGCGGCATTCACCGTACGCGATGAACTGCGCCCGGGCGTCAACCCATTACTGGCCCGCCTGCGCACCGCAGGCCTGCGCATTCATCTGGTGAGCGGCGACCGCACGGCCGCCGTTGCTAACGTAGCGGCAGAACTGGGCCTGAGCCACTGGCAGGCCGAAGCACGTCCGGCGGATAAAGTGGCTTATGTGCAAGCACTGCAGGTGCGTGGTTGCCGCGTAGCCATGGTGGGCGATGGACTGAACGATGCGCCCGTGCTTGCTGCGGCCGATGTGTCCCTCGCCCTGCAGGAGGGCACCGCCTTGGCGCGCGCGCAAGCGGATCTGATTCTCGGTGGTGACGGTCCGCGCGGGCTGTGGACTGCCTGGGTCATCGCACGCCGCGGCATGAACTTGATGCAGCAAAACTTGCGTTGGTCTGCTACTTACAATCTTCTAGCAGTGCCTGCCGCGGCGATGGGGCTCGTTCCCCCTTGGCTGGCAGCCATTGGTATGTCCGCCAGTTCACTGGGCGTGGTGCTCAACGCCTTGCGCATAGGCCAACCTGTTTCTTTCACCGAGGTACCCGATGGACAGCCTGCTGTGGATCGTGCCGCTCAGCCTGTTGCTGGTAGCAGTGGCCTTGTGGGCGTTCTTCTGGGCAGTGGACGCCGGGCAGTTTGAAGACCTCGAATCGCCCGGCTGGTCCGTGCTGGAAGAAGACCCGCCGCCGCATGCCGCTGCGCCAGCCTCTACACCAGCGCCCGCCAAAGAAGATGGGGCGAGATGATTGACACCGCGCTGTATGCGCAACTGACAGGCGCGATGCTGACCGGCCTCGCCGCCGGCGGACACTGCCTTGGCATGTGCGGCGGGCTACAAGCCGCCCTGATGCCCACAGCCACCCCGGGGCTATGGCGCCTGCAATGCGGACGCAGTTTGGCTTACACGCTCTTGGGCGCGGTGGCAGGTGGCCTGGGCGCGAGTTTGGGTACCGGGGTGCGTACGGGTGCGGGCGCCCTCGCTGCCCGCAACGCCGCCCAAGCAATGGCACCAGCCCTCACCGAAACGGTCACGGTCCTGCGTCTGGTCGGAGGCGCCGTAGCGGTACTGGCACTGCTCAGCCTGGCCAGCCGTCTGGTATCTCGCCGCGACCTGCTGGGCTTGGAACGCCTTGGCGCGCACCTCTGGAAAGCATTGCAGCCATTAGCGCGTCGTGCCGGGGCGTGGCGGGAACCCTGGCGCAGCTACGGCCTAGGCATGGTGTGGGCCTTCATTCCCTGCGGGTTAGTCCTGTCCATGGCCGCACTTGCCGCCACCACCGGCGCCGCATGGCACGGTGCCGCCCTGCTGGCGGCCTTTGCCCTAGGTACTTGGCCAGCCCTGCTCGGCGCGGGCGTTGTAGGCCGACTCACCGGGGTGGCCAACCGCCCGTTACCCACCCGCGGCAATACTTGGGGACGCTGGGCGCTAGCGCTGGCACTGGTCCTGCTCGCCGCCGCGCAACTGGCTTTCCTATTCGCCCCCCACCAACACCATCAGGGCGACGGTCCTGCCGTGCCTCATCACCACATCGCTGCACTTTCCGTCTTCCGTGATGGCGACGAGAGCCTTACACTGTCGGTACGCGCCGTTCGCGCGCCAGCATGAGGTTGAAGCCGTGGGTAGGGAGTACGAGCCGAAAGCCGGCCAGTGGTATGAAAACCTGGACGAGGACACCTTGTTCCGCGTCGTCCGTGTCGACGAGGACGAGGGCATCATCACGCTCCATTACGAAGACGATGATGAGCCTGAGGAGATTGACCTCGATTCCTGGTACGAGATGGATCTCGAGCTGTCGGCCGCCCCCGAAGTTCCCAGCGACTATGATGAAGAAGACGAGTGGGATGACAAGGAAGAAGAAGACGATGATGACGACAACGATGATGATGACGACTGGGACGATGATGACGACGACGACGATGATGACGACTGGGAAGACGACGATGACGGTTCCGGCAGTAGCCGGAACGACTACTAGCCGTCTGTAGTCGCAGGGCCAGGCAGGATGCCCGAAGCTCTTCGTGCCCGGCTCGACCTCCAAGCGGTACTCGATGCCGCTGTGGAGGCCGTCATTCTCATCGACGAGAACGGCGTTATCGAAACCTTCAACCGCTCCGCCGAACGCTTGTTCGGCTGGACGGCGGCTGAAGTGCTCGGCAAAAATGTCTCCTTGCTCATGGAAGGCGCCCATCACGCCAGCCACGATGGCTACCTCAAGCGCTTCTTGACCACCGGTGAAGCCAAAATCATCGGCATCGGCCGCGAGGTTCCTGCGCGCCGTCGCGACGGCACCGTATTCCCGGCCATGCTCGCCGTCGGCGAGGTACAGCAAAGCAATCCGCGCCGCTTTGTCGGCTTCCTGCACGACATCACCTTGCGCCGGCAGGCGGAAGAGTCTGCGCGTCAGTCGGAGGCGCGGCTCAACCACTTTGCACGCCTGTCCACCATGGGCGAGATGGCCGCCGGCCTCGCCCACGAAATCAATCAACCACTGACCGCCATCGCCACCTTCTCGCAAGCCGCCAGCCGCATGCTCGCGCGCCCGGAAGGCATCGAACGCGAAGACTTGAACGAGGCACTCGACCAGATTACTGCGCAGGCCCTGCGTGCTGGCGAAGTCATCAAGCGACTGCGCGCGTTCGTGAAGAACCGGGAAGTCCGCCATGAAAGGGTGGATTGCCGTCGGTTGGTGGAAGACTCGCGCCTCTTGCTGGAAGCGGACGCACGCAGCAACAATGTGCGCCTGCGCCTGGAAGCGGCAGAGTCACTGCCGGAGGTCACCGCCGACCCCGTGCAACTGCAACAGGTAATCATCAATCTCGTGCGCAATGCCATCGACGCCACCGTCGCCACTCCCGGCCCTCGCAGCGAAGTCGTGCTGAGCGCCAGCTTGGACGACGAAGGCATGGTGGAAGTGGCGGTCGTCGACCATGGCCATGGCCTGTCTGCCGAGGCAGCCGAACGCCTGTTCCATCCGTTCTTCACCACCAAGCCGTCGGGTACTGGCCTTGGTCTCGTCATCAGCAGTTCCATCATCCGCGCCCATAACGGGCGCCTGGCCTACCGCACCACGCCAGGGGGCGGTTGCACCTTCTTTTTTACGCTACCCCCACTCGGCGTGTTGCCGGGCGCGGACAGCCACTGACGCCGACCGGAGATCTCCGCCATGAAGGAAAAACTCACCACCGTATTCGTGGTCGATGACGACGAGGCGGTACGCACGTCGCTCAAGCTGCTGCTGCGTTCCGTAGGCTTGCCGGTAGAGACCTGCACTTCAGCGCAAGAATTCCTCGACCGCTTCGATGCTGACCGCCCCGGCTGTCTGGTGCTGGACATCCGTATGCCCGGCATGAGCGGGCTGGAACTGCAAGAACGCCTGAACACCATGCACGCCATGATTCCCGTGGTGTTCATTACCGGTCACGGGGACGTGCCCATGGCCGTAGAGGCCATGCAACATGGCGCCGTAGACTTCATCCAAAAGCCCTTCCGCGATCAGGACCTGATTGATCGCCTCAATCAGGCGCTCGAGAAAGACCGCGAAAACCGTGCCGGTCTGCGTGAGCGTGACAACATCCGCGCCCACATCGCCGACCTCACCCCCCGCGAGAAGGAAGTATTGGACCTCGTTACCGCAGGCAAGGCCAACAAGGTCATCGCTGGCGACCTCGACGTCAGCCAGCGAACGGTGGAAATCCACCGCGCGCGAGTGATGGAGAAAATGGGGGCATCTTCGCTGGCCCACTTGGTACGTATGGTCATCGCTGCTGGTGAGGACACGCCGAACTGAGCGGCGGCCGACAAAGCATCCGTAGAACCCGTTATAGCGGGGTGGCAGCGGTAGCGGGACACTGCGCACGCTGCCGTTGCTTTTCCACTTAACCCGGCAGCGGGTTACCCGCTTGGCCAGTCCGCCCTACCCCGTCATCAGCCTCATCACCGCCGACGTGCGCCTAGCGCGCGATTTTCTGCGGTGGATGGAGCCGTATGCCGTCGTCGGGCGCGTGTTCCCTTCGGGGCAGGCCTTGCTGAACGACGTCGACGGCGCACAGACGCAGTTGTTGGTGCTGACACCGGCAGCGCCAGACCTGCCTCTTGGGGCGCTCCTGCGGCAGTTACGGCTGCGTGGCGAAGCGGACGCCATCTGCCTTGACGAGCAGGGGGACGTGGCGACTGCCGTGGAGGCCCTCCGCGCGGGTGCCATCGACATCGTCGGCAGCCCGCAAGCGGAGCTTGCCCTCGTTCGCCACGTACAGCGTATCCTTGGCAGCGGCCTCCCCCGGAGTGCCTGAAGGCCACGGTCGCCAGAGTCGTACTAAAGAGTCGTTCTGTAGAGCCGTGCTGCCAAGTCGTGCCGCGGAGTCTTGCCATGTCGACCGAAAACGCTGCTGAAAGCTGGTTCCATGAACGTCAGTCCGCTTGGCTGTACCGCATTCTGGCGGAATGCGAGCCGGACCCGGCCAAGCGCTCGCTGTTCGTTTCGCTGGGGGCAGCCGCTGAAGATCAAGCGGTCACGTGGGAACGCAATGGCGGCCTGACGCCCGCCTTCATCGCTGCTTTCCAACCCAGCGCACGGGCGCGCTTGGTCGCCGTGCTGTTGCGGCGCCTCGGCCCGCGGCGCATGAAGACCGCACTCATCGCCATGAAGTTGCGCGGCCTGTCCGTTTATGGCGCCGGTGCACCCACGCCCGGGCATGCCATGCCCACCTCCGTGTCGGAAGTGGGTGCGCGCCACAAGAGTATGGGTGGCGGCAACCTGCGCGCCGCCGTGTTCGGCGTGAACGATGGCCTCGTGTCGAACGCCAGCTTGTTGATGGGCGTGGCTGGCGCTGGCGCTACCAGTGGTGCGGCGCTGACGGCAGGCGTGGCAGGGTTGCTCGCCGGTGCCTTGTCGATGGCGGCCGGCGAATACATCTCCGTGCGCTCGCAACGCGAGATGTTCGAATACCAGATTGGCCTGGAGCGCGAAGAACTCGAGGAATACCCCGAGGAAGAGGCAGAAGAACTGGCGCTCATCTACGCCGCGCGTGGCATGGACTTGGCCCGTGCGCGCGAAATGACCTACGAATTGGTGAAGAACCCCGAGCACGCACTAGACGCATTGGCCCGCGAAGAACTGGGCCTGAACCCCGACGACCTCGGCTCGCCGTGGGGCGCCTCGCTATTCAGCTTCCTGGCTTTCTCGCTAGGTGCGGCGCTGCCCTTGCTGCCCTTCCTGCTCGGCCATGCCGTGAATCAAGCAGCTCTCTATGCCGCTGGGCTCAGTGGCATAGCGCTGTTTGGCGTCGGCATGGTGCTGTCGCTGTTCACGGGCCGTAACGCCTTCATCGGCGGCTTGCGCATGCTCGCCATCGGTGCGGGTGCCGGCGCCATCACCTTCGGCATCGGGCACTGGCTCGGTGGCGTGGTGGGGTAAGGCCGCCGCCCGAAGAGTCGGGAGCAAGCTCCCTCCCACAAGGGAGGTGCCACCTGTGGGACAAAAGAGAGGCCATTTGTGGGACCAGAGAGAGGCCATTTGTGGGAGCGAGCTTGCTCGCGACTCTTTAGGCCCAGCCCTCGCGCGGGTTGAACGCGGCTGCGTCGCGTAGCGCTTCCCAGGCCGCGCCGACTGCGGGGTCCTCGCTCACTGGCGGCATGGCGATGTCCACCACCACGTAGAGATCGCCACGGCCTTCCGCGGCCCCGCGCTCGCCGGCAAAGCCGCGGCCACGCAAGCGGAGCTTGCGGCCAGCGCTGCTGCCCGCGGGTATACGCAAGTCCACGGGCCCTTCCAGCGTAGGCACTTGCACAGTAGCGCCCAGCGCTGCTTCCCACGGCGCCAGCGGTACATGCAGATGCAAGTCGCGACCTTCCAGCTTGTAGTGGCGGTGCGGCTGGTGCTGCACTTCCAGCAGCAGGTCGCCGGCCGGACCACCAGCGCCTTCACCGCCTTGCCCGCCAAGCCGAATGACCTGCCCGGGCAATACGCCCGCAGGAATCTTCACGCGCAGGCTACGCCGCTCGCCCGTGCCATCCGCACGACGGCGGTCAAAATCAATCTCGCGCGGACCGCCCGCATGGGCTTCTTCCAGCGACAACGACAGCACAACGCGCGCATCGCGCCCACGCGTGCGTGCCTGGCGCGCCTGCCCAGCACGTCGGCCGAAGAGGTCGCCCAAGTCTTCGCCTCCGCCAAAGCCGCCGCCACCGCCGCTGCCGAACAGAGAGGAGAAGAAATCGCTGAAGCCCCCACCGCCCGCGTGGCCACCACCCTGCGGTCCACCTCGGCCGCCGAAGTCAAACCCGGGAGGCGCGCGAAACTGCTGACCATCGCGCCAATTGGCGCCCAACTGGTCGTAGGAGGCGCGTTTTTCGGTGTCCTTCAGGACCTCGTAGGCTTCCTGCACTTCCTTGAAGCGCGCCTCGGCATTCTTTTCCTTGCTGACGTCCGGGTGGAACTTGCGCGCCTTGCGGCGATAGGCGCGCTTGATCTCTTCCGCATCAGCGGTACGCGGCACCCCGAGCAGGGCGTAGTAGTCACGGTATTCCATGCGCACAGCATGTGCCCACTGGAAAAGATTTCAAGGGGTTGGCGTACGCAAACGCTCCAAGAGTCGCGAGCAAGCTCGCTCCCACAGATTCCGGTATCGCTCCCACAGGTGCCAGCGCCTTGTGGGAGGGGATTTACTTCCAAGAGTCGCGAGCAAGCTCGCTCCCACAGGTGCCGGTGCCTTGTGGGAGGGAGCTTGCTCCCGACTTTCAGGGTCCGGCGTGGCCGTGCGCAGGCGGGTGGGTCGCCAACACGGCAGCGGCCGCTTCGGCGCCAGTATCAACAATAGTTACCAACGCCGCATCAGCCGCCGAGATGACGCCCTGCTCGGCCAACCAGTCGAAATCGAGCGCGCGCTGCCAAAACTGCCGGCCCACCAGAATGATGGGCAGACGCTCCACCTTGCGGGTCTGCACCAAAGTCAGCGCTTCGAACAGTTCGTCGAAGGTCCCAAAGCCGCCGGGGAACGCCACCAGCGCACGGGCCCGCAACATGAAGTGGAACTTGCGTAACGCGAAGTAGCGAAATTCAAAGCCGAGCCCAGGCGAAACGTAACGATTGGGCTGTTGCTCGTGCGGCAAACGGATATTCAGCCCGACCGTCAGTGCACCGGCTTCATGGGCACCACGGTTCGCCGCTTCCATCACGCCAGGCCCACCACCGGTCATCACCACCCACTCGCGGCAGGTGGGGTCTTCACAGGCGGCCAGCCGCATCGAAAATTCGCGCGCCTGTTCATACCAGTGGCTGCCTTCCGGCAAACGCGCCGAACCGAACACCACCACAGTGGCTACTACCTTGCGCCGCCGGAACGCCCATTCAGGGCGCAACAACTCACCCAACATGCGCCAAGGGCGCGCCACCCACGCTTCAAATGCCGTATTCATTCGCCAGCCAACTCCACCACTTCACCGGTACGCGCCACCGCCACGGCCAACCCGCGCTGCGCGAGGGCTGCGGCCAAGGCATCGCTGCCACGCGGTTCGCCATGCACCAGCCAAATCTTGCCGGGCGGCGTGCCGAAGGCTGCCACCCAGGCCAGCAAGGCCGTCTGGTCCGCATGCGCCGAAAACCCACCCAAGGTCACCACCTCTGCATTCACTGGCACCGTCTCGCCGAACATCTTCACTTCGCGCGCACCATCCACCAACTGACGCCCCAAGGTGCCTGCGGCCTGAAAGCCTGTGATAAGCACAGTGGTGCGCGGATTGGGCAAGTGTTGCCGCAAGTGGTGGCGTACGCGGCCACCGTCGCACATGCCACTGGCGGCAATAATCACGGCCCCGGAAGTGATGCGGTTGATGGACATGGACTCTTGCACGGTTTCCGTGAAGGTGACCTTGAGACGCCGTGAAGGGGGCGGACGATGCTCCACCGCCGCTTGCGCAGCTTCGTCAAACAACTCGAAGTGGCGCGCAGTGATGCGCGTTACTTCCTGCGCCATCGGTGAATCCAGAAACACCTGCAACGGCGGCAAACTGCCCGCCGCCACCAAATCATTCAGGCAATAGAGCAGTTCCTGCGTACGCCCTACCGCGAACGCTGGCACGATGACGTTACCGTGCTTCTCAAGCAAGGCCTTGCGCAACGCCAGCACCAGTTCATCGAGCGTGGCTGCCAAGGTGCGATGGTTGCGGTCGCCATAGGTGGACTCCAGCAGCAGCACATCGGCGCCATCCATCACTGCGGGGTCGCGCAAGATAGGCCGGCCCGGCTGCCCCAAGTCACCCGAGGCCACCACCTTCACCGTGCGTCCCGCTTCCTGCAACCATAGTTCCACGATGGCAGAACCGAGGATATGCCCAGCGTCTTGCAAGCGCGCGCGCACTCCAGGAGCCGGCGTAAATTCCTCGCCGTAGTCGACTACGCGCAATTGCTGTAGCGTGGCTTGCGCTTCCTCGGGGGTATAAAGCACCGTGAATTCGCGACCACGGCGATGCGAGCGTTCGGCCTCCGCCTGTTGCAGATGGGCGCTGTCGGCCAGCATCACGACCAGCAATTCACACGTTGCTTGGGTGGCGTAAATGGGTCCGCTAAAGCCTTCACGTATCAACCGTGGCAGCAAGCCACTGTGGTCGAGGTGCGCGTGGCTTAGCACCACGAAAGTCAGTTCCTTGGCGCTGAACGGCCAAGGCATGCGGTTGCGCTCGTAAAGACCGCGGCCGCCTTGAAACAGGCCGCAATCGAGCAGGAATTGGTCTTCGCCCACCGTGAAATGGTGGCAAGAGCCGGTGACCTCACCGGCCGCACCGCAGAAGTGTAGTTTCAAGACGACCTCCTGTCGTTGTTACGCGACCGGCCGAACTTCACGCTTCCGGTTCAGCCTCCGCAGGTGCTGCACCCAATTGTCCTTCCCCTGCGGGGCCAAGCAATTGCATCGCCACACCGATGGGCACCAAAGCCCACCACTTCCGACGGTACGCGAAAATCTCGGCTTTGTCCGGCGGCGTACCACGGCCTTCCACCACCACATAAGCGCCGGGGTGCGTGCGCCCGAGCAGTTGCAGCGCAGTCGCGGCTTCCGGCCCCATCAGTTCTGGCAAGGGCCGCTCGAGCCGACCGATGAAACCCAACTGCCCATGGTAGTCGCCCCAGAAAGCCACCACGCGGTCTTGCTGCTGCAACGCATGCACGCGTTGCGCCAACGGAGCGAGGTCGAAGGTGCGCCCTGCAGCTGAATGCAGCATGACGTAGAGCACCAGCGCCACCACGCCCGCGGTGAGCAACTGCACCTGCGCCAAGGCGCGCGGCCAAGGGCGGCGTAGTGCACCGGGCACGGCAAGCCCCAGCAGCACTACCAATGCGCCCGGCCACCACGGCGTCTGGGCCAGCCAACCCCTGTGCCACGCGCGGAACGGTTCCCCCACGGGGGCCGCTGGACCGAGCCCCAAAGCGCCGGCAATGAGCACGCCGCCGAGTGCAGCCACCAACAACCCAATGAGCAGACCGGAACGGTCATGGCGCGTGCTTGGGTCCTGCAGAACCAAGCCGCGCGAAAGCAACAACGCAAGTGGCGCCATGAGCGGCAACAAGTACTGCGGCTGCTTGCCGCTCACCAGGCTCATGATGAACAGCGGCAATAGCAACCACGCCCACAGGAAGCGGCCTGCGGCATCGCGTACCCCAGCCACGGTGGCCAGCGCCTGCCAAGCCCGCGGCCACAGCAACCAAGGCAACCACAGCAAGGGCAGGAACAGCCCGTAGTACCAGAACGGGCGCTGGTGGGCGAAGCTGTGCACCACGCGTTGGCTGGTCTGCTTGAGCAAGATAGCCTGCGCGTAGGCTTCACCGCCCGCCGCGGCCGCCGGCAAGGCCCAGGCCAATGCCACCGCAGCCGCTACCAAAAAGGCGAGAAACACAGCGCCCCACCAGCGCCAGCCGCGGGCTCGCGGTTCGCGGCGCCACCAAGGGCCGAGCAGCCAGAGCGGCAGCAAAAATACCAGTGTTACCGGCCCCTTCGCGAGAATGGCAAGGCCCGTCCAGAAGCCGGCTACCAGCGCGTGCCACCACGGGTTCTGGCTTTCGCCCATGCGCCAACTGGCCCGCGCCGCCACGGCCACCAAGGCGGCCAGCAGCAAGTCGAACATGATGAAGCCGCTGAAGGCCAGAAAGAATGCACTGCCACCCAGCAGCAGAGGCGCCGTGGTCGCCACCTTCGCGTGCGAAGGCCACAGGCGCTGGCCCAAGTCTCGCACGACCCACAGCAACAACGCCGCAGCCAGCGCCGGAACCAACCGCGGCCACCACGCGTTCACGCCGAACAATTTCCAGCCCGCGTGAAACAGCCAGAACAGCAACGGCGGCTTGTGGCTGTAGGCCTCACCGTTCAGGTGCGGCACCAGGAAACTGTCTCGCTGCCACATCTCCCAAGCCACCGAGAGGTAGCGGGTTTCATCGATGGGCAGGGGGAAGCGCGTGAGCGCAGCGAGCACCGCCAAGGCGGCAAGGACCCACCACACCTGCCCGGGAAATCCGGCGGCCGACGTCGAGCGCGGCATGAATTGGGCCATCGACCTGTCCCCCTGATTGCAAGGCCTAAGGTAACCTGCCGGGAGGGCCAAGACCACCGCCTTGAACCTTTTGCCGCCGCCCCCATCCAACCGGGAGTCGGACCACCTAGGTGGCCCGGCGTACAGACACCCCCACACCCCTAACCGGGAAGGACCTAGACGATGCGCATCCTGCTGCTGCTCGCCACCAACTTCGCTGTCATGTTGCTCGCCAGCGTGACCCTGAACATTCTTGGCGTTGGCCCCATGCTGACGTCCAACGGGCTGAACCTCACCTCGCTCATCCTCTTCGGCGGCATCGTTGGCTTCGGCGGCGCCTTCTTCTCGCTGGCCATCTCCAAGTGGCAGGCGAAGAAGTTCATGGGCGTGCAGGTTATCGCCGCGCCGCGTACCGAAGAGGAGGCGTGGCTGGTAAGCACCGTGCAGCGCCAAGCCAAGCAGGCCGGTATCGGCATGCCGGAAGTCGGCATCTTCGATGCACCGGAACCTAACGCGTTCGCTACTGGCGCCCGCCGCGATGCGGCGCTCGTGGCTGTGAGCACCGGCCTGCTGCGTCGCATGCGTCGCGATCAAGTGGAAGCGGTTCTGGGACACGAGGTCAGCCACGTTGCCAACGGCGACATGGTCACCCAGACCTTGCTGATGGGCGTGTTGAACACCTTCGTGTTCGTGTTCTCCCGCATCATCGGTTCCATCATCGACAACCTGCTCCGCGGCAACCGCGGCCGCAGCAGTGGCCCAGGCATCGGCTTTTTTATTGGCAGTTTCGTCGCGCAGATAGTGCTTGGAATGCTCGCCAACATGATCGTCATGTGGTTCTCGCGCCGGCGTGAGTTCCGCGCCGATGAAGGTGGCGCCAACCTCGCCACGCGCCAATCCATGATTGGCGCGCTCGAGGCTCTGCAACACGCCAGCGCCCCGCACATGCCGGAGCAGATGGCGGCGTTCGGCATCTCCGCTTCCAAGGCCAGCGGCCTCCGTGCGCTGTTCATGACCCATCCACCGCTGGAAGACCGTATCGCCGCGCTGCGCGCCATGCCCTGAACATGCGCCATCTCGTCGTCATCCTCGGCGACCAGCTGAATGCTGACGCCACGGCGTTTGCCGGCTTCGATGCCGCGCAAGACGCCGTGTGGATGGCGGAAGTGCGTGCAGAGTCCACGCACGTTCCTTCGAGCAAAGTGCGCACGGTGCTATTTCTGGCGGCGATGCGGCACTTCCGCGAGGCGCAGCGGGCGCTGGGCCGTGTAGTTCACTATCGAGAACTGCCAACGCGAACAGCCAGCGACACGCCAGCAATTGAATCTGAAGACACGCTAGGCGCTGCGCTAGCGGCAGACTTGGCCAAGCTGCAGCCGCAAGGCGTGGTGTTGGTCCAGCCCGGCGACTTCCGCGTGCTGCAGCAAATTCGCGCGGCTTGCGGCACCACGCCGCCACAAGTCTGCGAGGACAGCCATTTCCTTTGCTCCCTCCCGGACTTTGCCGCTTGGGCTGCCCCGCGCAAGGAACTGCGCATGGAGTACTTCTACCGCTGGATGCGCCGCCGTACCGGCGTGCTCATGGAAGACGACCAGCCCGTAGGTGGTGAGTGGAACTACGACAGCGAAAATCGCGCCGCCTTCGGCAAGCAAGGGCCCGGCCTGTTGCCAGCACCACAGCAGTTCACGCCGGATGACCTCACACGTGAAGTGATGGCGTTAGTGGAAAGCGAGTTTCCCGACCACGTGGGAAATCTCAAGCACTTCGACTGGCCCGTGACACCGGAAGACGCAGCAGCTGCGCTGAACGATTTCATCCTCCACCGCCTTGCCGCATTCGGTCCGTTTCAGGATGCGCTATGGCCGGGGGAACCTTGGCTGTACCACTCGCGCCTTGCGTCTGCGCTGAACCTGAAACTATTGTCGCCGCAGCAAGTCATTGCGGCCGCCGAAGCGGCGTGGCAGCAACACCGTCTACCCATCGCTTCCGTGGAAGGCTTCATTCGCCAGATATTGGGCTGGCGCGAATACGTGCGCGGCATCTACTGGCTGAAAATGCCGGAATACGTCGAGCGCAACGCACTGGGCGCAACACAGCCACTACCCGACGCGTACTGGACAGGCGACACCGACATGGCCTGCTTGCGCGATGCGCTACAGCAGACGCTGGAATACGGCTATGCCCACCACATTCAGCGCCTGATGGTCACCGGGCTCTATGCGCTGCTGCTGGGTGTCGACCCCAAGGCTCTGCATGAGTGGTACCTAGCGGTGTATGTGGACGCCGTGGAATGGGTAGAGTTACCGAACACGCTCGGCATGAGCCAGTTCGCCGATGGCGGCCTGCTCGGCTCCAAGCCTTACATTGCCAGCGGCAAGTATCTGCAGAAGATGGGCCCGTATTGCGCAGGCTGCCGCTATCGGCCGGACGAAGCCACCGGTGAGCGTGCTTGCCCGTACACCACGCTTTACTGGGATTTTCTCGACCGCCACGAGGAACGCTTTCGCGACCATCCGCGGTTGGCCTTGCAGGTCCGCAATGTTGCTCGGCTCTCGGCCGAAAAGCGGACGGCTATCCGTGAGCAGGCGGCGGCGTACCGCGCTACGCTAGTCGCCGATTCGCTCAAGAAATAATCCCCACCCACACCGGTTTATCCGACACTAAGCCCATGAGTACTGCCATCGTCTGGTTCCGCCGGGACCTCCGCCTCGCTGACCACCCTGCCTTGACGGCTGCGGCGGCCAACCACCAATACGTGGTGCCGGTGTATATCGACGCACCGGAAGAAGAAGCGCCGTGGGCCCCGGGCGGCGCGAGCCGCTGGTGGCTGCACCATTCGCTGGCGGCCTTGCAGGGCAGTTTGGCGGCACTGGGCGCGCCGCTCGTCATACGCCAAGGCGAAAGCCTCGCCGCGTTACGGGCGCTCGTCAAAGAGACAGGCGCCAGCGCCGTTTATTGGAGCCGCCTATACGAGCCGAAGACCATCGGGCGCGATGCAAACATCAAAGCCGCACTGCGTGACGACGGCCTAACCGCCGAAAGCAGCAACGCAGCCCTGCTGTTCGAACCGTGGCAGACCCAGACCGGCAGCGGCGACCCCTACCGCGTGTTCACGCCTTTTTGGAAAAACTGCGCTGCTCGCCTCGATCTGCAACCCGCGCCGTTGCCAGTGCCGGC
The DNA here is from genome assembly GCA_943331345.2 of Candidatus Planktophila lacus. GTDB lineage: Bacteria > Pseudomonadota > Gammaproteobacteria > Steroidobacterales > Steroidobacteraceae > CAIOHZ01. The sequence continues at coordinate 77,076 of CALQLF020000001.1, forward strand.
CAAACTGCGCGGCCCCAAAAAAAGCCCGATGAGCCTCGACCTCGCGGCACTCAAACTGCTGCCGAAAATTCCCTGGGCGGGCGGCTTGGCGGAGCACTGGACGCCTGGCGAAGCCGGCGCCATGGACCGTCTCGAGGCTTTCCTCGACGGTCCAGTGCCTTCCTACAACGAAGACCGCAACCGTCCGGATTTGGATGCGACCAGCCGCCTGTCACCTCACCTGCACTTCGGCGAAATCTCCCCGCGGCAGGCATTGGCGGCCACGCGCGCGGCGGTGTTGCGCGGTGGGCGTGTCGGCATTGCCGGTGGCGCAGAACACTTCCTGCGCGAAATCGGCTGGCGCGAGTTCAACCATCACCTGCTCTACCACTACCCCCACACCACCGACGCCCCACTGGACCGCCGCTTCGCCGAACTGGTGTGGCGCACGGATGCCAAGCTGTTGGCCGCTTGGCAACGCGGACTTACGGGCTACCCCATCGTGGATGCCGGCATGCGGGAACTGTGGCACACCGGCTACATGCACAACCGTGTGCGCATGGTGGCAGCGTCTTTGCTGGTAAAAAACCTCGGCCAAAGTTGGCTGGAAGGTGCGCGCTGGTTCTGGGACACGCTGGTGGACGCGGACCTGCCCAACAACACCGCTGGCTGGCAGTGGACCGCCGGCTGCGGCGCCGATGCTGCGCCCTACTACCGCATCTTCAACCCGGTGCTGCAGACCGAACGCTTCGACCCGCACCGCCGCTATCTGCGGCGTTGGTTGCCGGAAATCGCCGCGTTGCCCGACGCGTGGATTCACAAGCCATGGGAGGCACCGCCGGAGGTATGGCGCGCTGCCGGCCTGACGCCCGGCAAGGAATATCCAATCCCTGCAGTAGATTTGCGTGCCAGCCGCGATACCGCATTGCAAGCCTATGAAACCGTGAAGGCCGCTGTTCGATGAAAACACGTCGCCAGCCCTACGCGTGGGCGCCCATAGCTACCATCGTTTTGGTCACTGCCCTGCTCCTGCTGGGCATCGCTCCAGCACATGCCACCATGGCGCCTGCAGCACGTGAAACCCATGCACAACTGAAGGAAGTGGGTCGTGGCCGCCTGACCTTCATGGGCTTCGGCATCTACAAGACCAGCTTGTGGAGCGACACCGGCAAATACAGCGGCCTGCGCAGCGGCCAGACCGTAGCGCTATCGCTTTGGTACGAACGTAAATTCACGCGCGACCAACTCATCGCAATCACCACCCGCGAATGGCAGCGTCTGGGCCTAGCGAGCGCAGAGCAACAAGCCCGTTGGAAGCGTGAACTGGAAAGTCACTGGATGGATGTTCGCCCCGGCGACAACATGACTATCGTGATGACCCCGAGCGGCGAAACGCATTTCTACCGTCAGGACCGCCGGTTAGGTAGCGTGAAAGACCCTCAATTCGGCCCGGCGCTACTGGCCATCTGGCTGGACCCGCGCACGGCAGTGGCGGACTTGCGTCAGCAAATGCTGCGCGATGAAGGCGCCTGAAGGCGGCAGTGCTTTAACTTTCGGCCTTCTGCAGGCGCGGGGGCGAATCATAAGCGCCCGGCCATGCCAGTGTGAAAGCCTGAATATTGTTCGCGTTAATTTCATCGGGCGTGGGGGTTCCGTGTACGCGCATCCACGTCACTAGCGTGTAACGGTGGCCTTGCGTCACGGGCACCACACCATGCAAGTAGTGATGGTCGGAAGGAAAACACACCAGCGTCCCGCGCTGCGGCCGCAGTGAAACACCAAGGTCCGGGAACACCAGTTCACCGCCCGCAAAATCGTCGCTGAGGAAATAGACCACGGACAAATCGCGGTCCATGGATTTTTCCCAGAACTCGCGGTCGTCTTCATCGCGCAATGGGGTTTCCGCATCCACATGGGGCACGTAGTGGCCCTGCGTGCCGTAATGCAGGAGTTGAAAAGGCTCAGCGTCCCGCACCGCGCAACCAAAGAACGGGTCGATGTATGCGGCGATGTTGGCTGCATGGATTTCCGCAATGCTCTCGCGAACCTCCGGCGGCAAGTCCACTTCCTGCGTATCGCGTACAGCGTGGTTCAGCACCCACGCCAGTTCGCCCTCGCCGTCTTCGCCGTAGCTCGACACCAGCGTGTCCTGCATTGCCGCGCTGGCAATATGCGCGTCGAGGAAGGCCAGGTCCGCGGCGCCAATGGCGTTCGGAACCACGAGAATGCTGTCACGCAGGGAGTTCATGCCGGCAAGGGTACAACAGCGGCTCCGCCCCGGCTTGTGGGAGAATCTGCCCATGGACGCCAAAACCTTTCTGGCCGAACTGCGCGCAGCCCTGGGGCCTACCGGAATACTCACGGATGCAGGCGACATAGCGCCCGCGCTGACCGACCACCTGAATGTGTATTCGGGCGCCGCGCTTGGTGTGGCGCGCCCTGCCACGACAGCCGAAGTGCAAGCCGTGGTGCGACTCTGTGCGGCGCACGGCGTGGCGGTCATTCCGCAAGGTGGCAACACTGGCTATTGCGGCGGCGCCACCCCGCCTGCAGACCGCCCAGCGCTGGTGCTAACGCTAGCGCGTCTGAACCGCGTGCGCCACGTGGACCCCGTGGGCTACACGCTAACGGTGGACGCCGGCGTGACGCTGGCCGCTGCCGGTACCGCTGCGCGCGAAGCGCAGCGCCTGTTTCCACTGTCGCTCGGTAGCGAAGGCACTTGTCAGATAGGCGGCAATCTTTCCACCAACGCCGGCGGCACCGCCGTGCTGCGCTACGGAATGATGCGCGAACTGGTGTTAGGCCTCGAGGTAGTGCTGCCCGATGGGCGCTTGCTCAACCAGCTGAGCGGCCTGCGCAAGGACAACACTGGCTACGACGTGAAGCAGTGGTTCTTGGGCGCGGAAGGCACGCTCGGCATCATCACGGGCGCGTGCCTGAAACTGTTTCCGCAACCGCCGGCGCAGGTCACGGCCCTGGTGGGTGTGAACCGCCTCGCAGAAGCTGTGCAGCTTTTGGGAGAAGTCCGCGGCGCGTTCGGCGATGCGGTGACGGCCTTCGAATACCTACCGAGCATTGCGCTTGAGCTGCTGTTCAAGAATGTAGCGCAAGCGAAGCCTGCCTTGGATGCCATTCATCCCGGGCAAGTGCTGGTGGAACTGGACGCGCAGCTAGCGGACGGTGCACTCGAAGAGCGCTTCGGCGAATGGCTAATGAGTAACCCACTAGTGCGTGAAGCCACGCTGGCGCAAAACGGCGCGCAACGCGATGCCCTGTGGTTCCTGCGGGAGAACGTTCCTTCCGGCCAGCGACTGGAAGGAGCCTCCATCAAGCACGACGTGGCACTGCCCATCGCGCACTTGGCACAGTTCCACGCGGAAGCCTCTGCGTACTTGGCAGCGCAATACCCGGATTTGCGGTTGGTCGCTTACGGCCATGTGGGCGACGGCAACCTGCACTTCAACCTGTCGCCTGCAGCAGGCCCGACGCAGTTCACCACTGCCGAAGAGCGCCAAGCCTTTCTCGCGACGGGCGCGGCCCGTCTGCAAAGCGTCAAAGAAGAGATTCGCCGTTACGTGCATGACGTGGTGGCGCGGCACGGCGGCAGCTTCAGCGCCGAGCACGGCATAGGCCAGGCCAAGGTGGCCGAACTTGAACGCTACGAAGACCCGGTGGCGCTGGAGTTGATGCGCGGCATGAAGGCCATGCTGGACCCGCAGGGCATCATGAACCCCGGCAAGGTAGTGCGCGGGTAGCCCAACGCGCCCTGTAGGAGGGAGCTTGCTCCCGACCCATTCGTTGTAGGAGGGAGCTTGCTCCCGACTCTTCCGTTGTAAGAGGGAGCTTGCTCCCGACCTTACGGCCGGAAACAAGCCCCCGGATCTACCTCAACGCTTGGCGCGGTCGAGGTCCATCACCTTCGTCCAGGCCGCAACGAAGTCCTTCACGAACTTGTCACGCCCGTCGTTGGCGGCGTACACCTCCGCCACCGCGCGCAGTTCCGAATTGGAACCGAACACCAAGTCCACCGGCGTGGCTTGCCACTTCAGTGCACCCGTGCTGCGGTCGCGGCCTTCGTAGAGCCCTTCCGTCGCCGACTTCGTCCACTTGGTGGACATATCCACCAAGTTCACGAAGAACGCGTTGTCGAGCACGCCAGGCTGCGTGGTCAGCACGCCGTTGGCCGAGCCACCGGCATTCGCATCCAGCACACGCAGACCACCGACCAGCGCCGTCATTTCCGGCACGCTCAGAGTGAGCAGCGTCGCGCGGTCCACCAGCGCTTCCGCTGGCGAGAGACGGTTGTCCGCACCGTAGTAGTTGCGGAAGCCATCAGCGGTCGGCTCCATGGCAGAGAACGAGAGCACGTCGGTCTGAGCCTGCGTGGCATCGGCGCGGCCGGCCGTAAACGGCACGGTCACGTCTTGGCCAGCACGCTTCGCCGCCTGCTCGATGGCAGCGTTGCCACCCAGCACGATGAGGTCCGCCAAGGACACCTTCTTGCCACCCTTCTGGGCGCGGTTGAAGTCCTGCTGGACGCCTTCTAGCGCCTTCAGCACCTTGGCCAGCTCGGCCGGGTTATTGACGGCCCAGCTGTTCTGCGGTGCCAGACGAATGCGCGCACCGTTGGCACCACCGCGCATGTCCGTGCCGCGGAAGGTCGACGCCGAGGCCCACGCGGTTCGCACCAGCTCGGCCCCAGTCACGCCCGAAGCCAGCACCTGGGTCTTCAGCTGTGCAATATCGGCAGCATCCACCAGTGCGTGGTCCACCGCCGGCAGAGCATCCTGCCAAGGCAGGACTTCCTTCGGGGCTTCGGCACCGAGGTAGCGGCTGCGTGGGCCGAGGTCGCGGTGCGTCAGCTTGAACCAAGCCTTCGCGAACGCCAGTTCGTATTCGGCCGGGTTCTTCTGGAAGCGCTTCACAATCTTGCTGTAGGCCGGGTCGAACTTCAGGGCGAGGTCCGTGGTGAACATGATGGGCGCATGGCGCTTGGTGGGGTCATGCGCATCCGGCACGAACTTCGCGTTCGGGTCGCTCGGCACCCACTGCGTGGCACCGCCCGGGCTCTTCGTCTGCACCCAGTCGAAGCCCAGCAGGTTGTCGAGGTACTGCGACGTCCACTGCGTAGGCGTGGCCGTCCAGGCGCCTTCAAGGCCGCTGGTCACGGTGTCGCCGGCGTTGCCCTTGCCGCACTTGTTCGTCCAGCCCATGCCCTGCTGCTCAACACCGGCCGCGGCGGGTTCAGCACCCACGCACTTGGACGGATCGTGCGCACCGTGCGCCTTGCCGAACGTGTGACCGCCGGCGATCAACGCCACGGTCTCTTCGTCGTTCATGGCCATGCGGCCGAAGGTGTCGCGAATGTCGCGCGCAGCGGCCAGCGGGTCCGGCTTGCCGTTAGGGCCTTCCGGGTTCACGTAGATGAGGCCCATCTGCACGGCGCCCAGCGGACGCTGCAGCTTGCGGTCACCGGTGTAGCGCTCGTCCGCCAGGAACTTGCGCTCCGGGCCCCAGTACACCTCGTCCGCTTCCCAGTCGTCCGCACGACCGCCGGCAAAGCCGAAGGTCTTGAAGCCCATGGACTCGAGCGCGACATTGCCCGAGAGGACCATCAGGTCACCCCAGGAAAGCGCACGGCCGTACTTCTGCTTCACCGGCCAAACCAAGCGGCGGGCCTTGTCGAGGTTAGCGTTGTCTGGCCAGCTGTTCAGCGGCTCGAAGCGGAGTTGGCCACCATCGGAACCACCGCGACCGTCGAAGGTGCGGTAGGTGCCGGCGCTGTGCCAAGCCATGCGGATGAAGAACGGACCGTAGTTGCCGTAGTCCGCCGGCCACCAGGGCTGCGGCGTGGTCAGCACTTGGCGGATGTCCGCCTTCACGGCGTTCAGGTCCAGCTTGCTGAACTCGGCGGCATAGTCGAACTGGTCACCGTAAGGGTTGGACTTCACGGCGTTCTGACGCAGCGGATGCAGGTCCAGCAGGCTCGGCCACCAATGCCGGTTCTGCATGGCGCTGCCAGCGGCAGAGGCATCGGCGACGGGCGCAGCGGCACCCGCTTCGCCGGAAGCCATCGCGGCCGGGGATGCTGCAAACAGCGCAGCCACCACGGCTGCCGCGATGACGGGGAAGTTTCTATTTCGCATGGGAATGTTTCCTTGTATCCACGAAACCAAGTTTCGGGGAGGTACTATCGGCTGATGGCCGAGCATGCGGAATTCGATTGTTTCTATCTGGACGATAGGCAACGCAAATAGGTCGCGGGCGCTAAAACCGGCAAGTCGCGAGCAAGCTCGCTCCCACAATCACCTTGGTCCATGTGGGAGGGAGTTTGCTCCACCCAAACAACCCCATTTTTTTACACCGGCAGCACGGGCTCTTCGGCACCCCAGCTGAGCACCACCCCGCAGCCGCGGGTTTCGTAGAGGTCGATACGGTCTACTTGCGGCAGCGTCGTAGCCACCTGTGCCCGTATCCAGCCCGCAAGGCTCGCGGCATCTGGCTGGAAAGTCGCCGGGTCCGTCCCCGCCAGTTCGTGCAGTGGCCGGTGGTCCAACGCCCGGAAGGTGGGGCCGAACAGCTCCTTCACATCACCGAAGTCCATCGTCCAACCCATCACGGTGTCGAGCGGCGCATTCAGGTGCAAGCGCAGCGTGTAGGTGTGGCCGTGAATGCGTCCACGCGGATCCCCTTCCGGCGCCTGCCGCAGCACCAGCGCGCTATCGAGCGTGGTTTCCTTCCAAATACGGAAGTTCTCACCGTCGTAGTTGGCGCCGCACTGTGCGGTCTCGTAGACCGTCACCCAGCGTAGTTCAGGCAGGCCTGGCTTCAAGCGATTCCAAAGCCAAGCAGCAAACATCTCGCTGGTCGGAATCTCCAAGCCCGGAATGTCATTCAGACAGGCATGGTCCAACAGCGCGTGCAATGGCGCCCAGTGCTGGTCAACCAAGTCATAGTCGATGCCGAGAGCGCGTTCGCCCAACTCCTGCTGCACATGCAGGATGACTTCAAAGCCGTGGCCGTGCAGCCGCCCGCACTTGTGGCCCTCCGGCACGTTCGGCAGGCGGTGCGCAGACTGCAAACGATAACGGCGCCAGAGGTGGGCCTGCTGGCGATGGTCCAAGTCCACGCCTTCGTCGGGTGTGCTCTGAATGCCGAAGGTAGTAGCCTCAGGCAGGTTCATGTTTTCGCGAAGCCACCGGGCGAGGTTCTCGTCCGTGGGGCAGGCCAGCACGGTATTCAGGTCGCGGTAGTCCAGTGGCTCCAGCGCCGCAGCCAAGCGCGAGCGAAGGTCGCCTACCTCACCACCCGGAAACGACGCCCAGCCAGCCGGCAAAGGCGTACGCACGCTCGCGAGAAAGCTGTGGCCGTGAAGCCGGCGGGAACGGTGACCCTCCGGCAGGAGAGCCACTTGCCGCGCAGCCTCGAACGGGAGCGCGGCGGTGTGCAAGAGATAGGACATGGCGCCATTATCGCAGGGACGGCACCAGACGCCCAAAGCCGTCCTGCGTGGCCTTAACGGACGTTGTGCTTTTTCTATCAGCTGATCGTCGAGCCGATATCGACCACCATCGTCTCCGGACGCGTAGCGACGAATGACGGCCGCTGCTCCAGCACTTCCAGGAATTTGGTGATGGCGGGATAACGCCCACGCCACACCAACACGTCAATCGGCATTGTGAGCCCAGCCGAAACCGCAAATTCAAACAGCAGCAAGCTGGTGCCTACCGCTATGTCGCCTAGGTCGAAGCCGTTGAGGTCGTTTTGGACACGCGTGGAGTAAAGCCGCTCCAGTGCGGCCAGCCCGCCATTGACCTTACGGGTCTGCCGGGCTACCCAAGGAGCACTGGGCTCGGGGCGATGCATTTCGAAGATGAGGTTTTGGGCAATTTCCATCAGCCGCTCGCCGAGCAGCCGCCGCTGCATGGCTTCGAGACGCTGCTCCAGCTGCGCCGGAAGCAAGGCGGGCTGCGGATAACGCTGCTCCAGCCAATCGACGATGTAGGCAGAATCGTAAATGTGTTCGCCAGCCTCCGTGACGAGAATGGGCAACTGCTCCAACGGACTGAACTCCGGAGTGCGAGTGCCCTCGCCCCAAGGCAAGTCGTAGTCCACTTCGTACGGCAAACCCTTTTCAACAAGGACGATGGCCACTTTTCTGCCGAACGGACTGGGCCGTGCATTGACGAGCGTGAATGCCATCGTACTTAACTCCCAAATTTAAACTTGTAGCGAGCGCCCCGCAGCACCGTCCATGCCGAACACGGAAGCCGCAAAATCGGGCGTGTCCGGGTACAGGCAGAAGGCACTGTTCAGATTATTTGACACTAATGTCAAACGAAAAGATAGCCCCACTCTTAAGGGCAGTCAACGGGAATGACGATAAGTGGCGATGCTGCACGCGGCGAGCCACTGACGGCGAGTGCCTTTCAGTCTTCAACCACCTTTACCCTTACGCCAGGCAACCAAGTGCGAAGGCCGCAAGCCATAGCGCGCCAGCACACCTTCGTGCAGGCGGCGCAGTTCTTCCACTACCAAAGCGTGCACGTTTGCGCGGTCGGGCGGCGGCACCCCCACATCCACCAGCTCCCGAATAACATCAAGTGGTTCGCGTTCTGGCAGCATCACCACAGCATGTACTGCTTGCTTCAAGAATTGACGCCAAACAAGCCGCATAGGTTCCGGCTCTGCCAACTCTTGGCGGACCAGCAAATATTCCTGCGCCGAGCGTTCGTAGGCCCAGAGATAGACATCGCGCAACAGCTCCACACGGGTCATTTCGTAAACACCCAGCATGGCGTGCGTATACGCCGCAACAGGTACATCGAGAAAAGTTAACGGACAAAGGTTGGCCTTGAACAACGGTAAGTTCGCTGCGAGCCGCGCAGTCCGCTTGTTCACATCGGCGAAGGGCTGCAGATACGGCAAATGCACCATCAAAAAGAAAGACTGCTCAAATGGGTCCGCGATGGCAGCAGCCTTTGCGAGCAGGCAAGTGAACTCCTGTTCCAGCAACTGCGGCGTAGACAATGGACGGTATGCACTGTGCGCAATACCTACCGCATGACGCCGAATACGGCCTTCGTCTGCAGGTTCCGGCAGCAGGTTTTCTGCCAACGCTGCATGCAGATTCAACAGCGTGAAGCGGTCCACTCCTACGTTCCCGATGTTTTCCACCAGCAACTCGATAGCGGCCTTGTGGTTCAAGATCATCTGGGTTTCGTGGACGGCCTTGCCCGTTGCTGCACGCCCGTGCTCCAGCAGTTCCAGCGTATCCAGCCGCGAATAGGTGTTGCCCTCCAAGTGGCTAGAAGCCCAGGAGAGGTCGATGAGCAGGCGGCCCAGAATGGCGCGGCCATGCGTCCCCGCGGGCGCGCCCACTTGTACGGTGCGTCCTAACCGGTGCAATTGACGACGTAGCGGTTCGGGCAAATACCAAGTGCGGTTGGGTTCGTAGTCCGCCAAAAAAGCAGGCTGATAGCCCACCGGACGACGGGCAGCGGGAGCCTGCTCTACATAGGCCAGTACATCGCGACTATCCGCCGACAGAGGTACGCCTTCAGGAAACCGCTGCGTGTAAGGCGCCACAGGCTCCGCTACACGCCACCCGGGTTCGCTCTCTTCCATGCCCGCAAAGTATCGTCTCGCCCGTCCCGCGCCATGTGCGGCCAAGCGCCCAGTGGAGATGAGCTGCTGCACTACTCGCTGAGCAGTTCGCCTAGCCAAGGCCGGATGGAACGCCAACAACTCCGCCAGCGTGAGGCCCGCGGGGTGCCTTAAGAGAGTAGCGAGAAGTTCAGCGGCGGTAGACATGGGTTGGCGCGGTTCGGTGAAAGATGGCGCTATTTTGGCGCAGTTTAAAAAACTGCGCCATACCCGTATTCAACCGCTCTACTTGAATATCCGCAGTGGCGCGGGCAATGGCTACCCCGGCTGCCAATAAGCCATCCGCATCGGCAGCCCGCACTCGTCCAGAACACTCTCCTCGGGCAGGTAGCGCAACTCCGCAGCGTCCGCGCGCGCCGTAAGCAGCACCACCAGCGCATCCAGCACGTCGTCTTCCTGCAGCACCGAACGCTTGAAACTGCGCATCGCTTCTTCGCGTAGTTCCGCTGCCTGCGGCAACCACTGTGAAAGCAACGCCGCCCGTTTCTGCTTACCCTCTTGCGTGCTCTTGCGATGGGCCATCGGCTGGCTATTAGCTAACGCCCAGAAGCACACCTCGGGATGTGCTTCGAAGACCTTCTTTGCCAAAGCCGGAGCAGCCAACAACGCCCGGTCCACCTCCGCAATCTTCTGGCAAATGTTCCAGGCCTGGACGGAAAGGCTTGAACCCAACTCCCGCCGGTTCAAATCACGCGCTTCCCCAACGCTCAATGCATTCGCCGCTGCGCGGCACGGCGGCGAAAACACGCTGGACGCGCGGCGGCGCAATTTGTCGCGGGCAAGCTGTTCGCATTCCCGTTTGGGGTAGCCCGCGTGTGGCAGGCCGATAGGCATATCGACGCCGACACGAACAGCGCCAGAGTAAACAGCAAGAAGCCCACCGAAAGTGGCGTGCACTTCCACGCTAACCACAGCGCCTCGCTGCACCGCGGCGACCCAACCACCGCGACAACCGTCCACACCGATATAAGTTGGCACTGTATTCACCGCTCTTCCCTCGCCTCCGCGGTTCAGCTAAGTTGCCCGACGCCCCCCAAGGATAGACAAGGGTAGAAGCCATGCCACACCGTAACACCGCCACCCCGCGCCGGATGCCCGCCCTGGCCGCCATCGCGGCGCTGTCCGCCGCCGCCCTGCTGTCCGCCTGCGGTGGCAACGATGCGCAGCAGACGCAGGCTGAGGAGCCCGCCTTCACGCTCGCGGACCTCGAAGCCGCTAAGCCTGTAGCCGTCACCCCGGAGCAAGTAGCGGAGACGTTCGCCCTCGGCAGCAAATCCACGGACCTGCAACGCGAGTTACTCGAGAAGGAAGTCTCTGGCCAAGTGGTTGAATGGGACCTGCAGCTTTACGAGGTGAGCCTTGAAGGAGACGTTTACACCGTCAGCACGCAGCCGGTGCCCGTAGCCGATAGCGATACGGTCAACCTTATTCGTATCATCGCCAACGTACGCGCACGCACTCCGGAAGATCATGACTTCCTGCGGGCAGTGAAAACCGGCGACCCCATCCGCTTGCGTGGGCGCTTAACGGCCATTGCGCTGCGAACGGCGGTAGTGCTGGACCCGGCGGTGGTGGTGATGAGGCAATAAAGCCCCGCCTAGTCGACGCTACACGCTTGACACGGTATGCTCAAAAAATGACGAAGCCGCTGCAAATCCTCCTAGACAATCTGCGTTCTCTGAAGCCGGAACTACGCGCCCGTTTTGGCGTAAGTAGCATAGCTATCTTCGGCTCGCATGCACGGGGGGAAGCTACAGAAAATTCCGATTTGGACCTGTTGATCGGGTTCGCCGAAGACGCGCGCCCCACTCTCTTTACCCTGTCTGACATGGACGCCCTGCTGGAGCAGCACTTGGGAATCCATGTAGACACCGTGCCGGACACCTGTATAAATCCGCGCATCGAACCCTACATACGCGCCCACTTGCGTGAGGTCTAATGGCCTCTCGAATTGCGCGTCCACTGCTCGAAGACATGCTGGCATATGCTCGAGAGGCTGTCGCCTTAGCGGGCGGACGGTCCGGTAGCGAACTCGCTGCAGACAGAATTCGCTTTTTAGCTGTTTCACGTGCAGTAGAAATTGTTGGCGAGGCGGCCAGCCAAATTCCAGAAGACGTACGACAGGCTCTCGGAGGCATACCCTTCCGGCAGGCCGCTGATATGCGTAACCGTTTGATTCACGGATACGGGTTTGTCAGCTCGGACATTCTGGCGAACACTGTTCGTGAAGACTTACCCGGGTTGATTGCAGGATTAGAGGTCACGTTGGCGGGAACTTTGCCAGACGAGAAAAATTGAGCTGCCAGTTCGTCTGCCCTGAAGCGACGAACCGGCAGCGCAATCTTCTGGATAAGGAGGTCTCGGGCTAAGTCGTGGATTAGAAGCTGCCGTTTTATGAAGTGCGCCCAGCGCTATTCTTCAAACAACTCCGAATGCGTGCCCGCACGGACAAACACGATAAGGTTTCCCTCGAGGCGGTAGATAAGCAAAAAGTCACCGCCAATATGACACTCGCGATGGTCTGCCCAATCTCCTTTGAGAGGATGGTCCAGCCACTCCGGGCCCAACGGTGCGTCGTTGGCCACTAGGAGCAAGATGGCTTGCTTCAACCCGCGTAAGTCGTAGCGCCCGGAATGAGACAGACGTTCCCAGTCCTTGCGAAAGGCCTTGGTGTAGTCGCACGCGCGGGGTGGCGTGGCTCGCTTAGCGCTTGCCGGCTTTTTCGAGGTCATCGA
>CALQLF020000002.1 GCA_943331345.2 Candidatus Planktophila lacus
AAGCCTAGATGATCCAGCAGGGCAATGGCATCGCCAGCATGCAGTGCCATGGTGGACGGCACCGTCAGGTCGTCGCCGCTGTCGCGGATGCCGCGGTAGTCGAACACGATGACTTGATAGCGATCAGTCAGGCCGCGGGCCAAGTGGCTGTGGTTCTCATGGCAAAAAGTGCCCCATCCTCCCATGCAGAGCACTGGTTCACCCTGGCCCAGCACTTCGTAATACATGTCGTGACCGTTCAGGTGGGCGATGGGCATGGGAACTCCTCGAAGCGGGTGGCGGCAGAGCGCCGCACCCCGGCAAGAGGGGAGCGCGCAAATGTCCGGACATCCGCATTGTTCCACACTGGCATGGCGCGAGCCAATCCCCGATGGGTACACTGTCTGTTCCCGGGGGGAGTTCAGCCCATGCGCGCAGTCGATCAGGCCTACCAGACCGTTCGTGACGGCATCATCAGCGGGCGTTACCCGCCTGCCAGTCGCATCACCGAGCAAGAGATTGCCGAAGCGGCCGGCGTCAGTCGTACGCCCGTGCGAGAAGCGCTACGCCGTCTGCACGGCGAAGGTCTGGTGGAGTTTCAGGCCAACCACGGCGCCGTGGTCACCGATTGGTCCGATACGGATGCCAACGAAGTCTTCGAACTGCGCGCCATGCTGGAGTCGCACGGCGCCGCACGCGCCGCTGTGAACGCCACCCCGGAACAGCGTCAGGAACTGCGGGAGCTGGCCGAGGAACAGCACCGGCACAGCGTGGAGCGCGGGGAGGGGCATTTGGAGCGAATCGGCGAACTGAACTCGCGGTTCCATCGACGCCTGCAGGAAGCGGCCAATAGTCCGCGTCTGGCACGGGCCCTCGCGGCGCTGCTGGAAGCACCACTAATTATGAAAACGTTTCTTAAATATCGTCCGCAAGACCTTGAAAGAAGTGCAGTTCATCATCTCGAACTAGTGCGTGCCATCGAGTCAGGAGACCCCGACTGGGCTGCCTCGGTCATGCGTTCGCACATCCTGGCTGCTCGCGGCGCCCTGCGGAGCTGAAGCTCGCCGGTTTGCACCGCACTGCACAACTGGGTGGGGGTGCAGGTAACATAGGGGGATGTCACCCTCCAAGCCCCCACGCAAGCGCACCCCGCCGGCCGTTGCCGCGGCAGCGCCGAGTGCCAAGCCCAAGCCCGCCACTCCTCGGCCCAAGGTGCCGGTGATTGCGGCGCCCAAACCTAAGACGATGGTCCCTGCGAGCGTGGCTCCCGTGCCCACTGGCGAGCAATGGGACCTGCTAGTCCGCGACGTCCGCGTGGTCCGCCCGGGCAAGTCCGGTGCCGCGCTGGCAGACATCGCCGTGCGGGGGGGCAAGATTGTGCGCGTGGGCCGTGGCTTGCCGGCGGAGCACGCCAAGCGCATTCACGACGGCCAAGGCATGCTCGCCTTTCCGGGCCTGGTGGATGCGAACGTTCATCTCGGCGTTTATGCGACGCTAGAGGAAGACGCCGCCAGCGAAAGCCGCGCCATGGCGCAGGGAGGTATCACCACCTCACTGTGCTACGTGCGCGACGGGCAGCCATCGCTCGAATCGAACATTCCTTACGCCACCGCCGTGCCCGCTCTGCTGTCGAGTGTGAAGGGGCGGTTCCACACCGACTACGCCTTCCACCTCGGGCCACTGGACCGACGTCACTTGGACGAATTGGAATCCGTGGTTGGCAATCTTGGCATCACCTCCTTTCAGGGATTCGCCTCGGGCGCGGGTTCCGCACTGCCAGGAGCACCCGCCGAGCCGCGTCAGTGGCGCGAAGGCAAGCTGGATCTCGCTTACCTCGAATCGGTCATGCGGGCCTTGCGTCGGGTCGCGGAGCGCTTCCCGGAGCGCCGCGGCGATCTGTCGCTCGGGCTGCATTGCGAGGCTGCAGAACTCGTGGCTTCCTACGCGCGGGCGTTGCCGAAGGACCATAAGGCCACCGGGTTGCGCTCGCACGCCTCGGCGCACCCTGCGCATGCGGAGGCAGTGGCTATCGCCGCAGCGCTCCAACTCGCTCACGAGACGGAATGTCCGGCGGTGAACCTGCTGCAGCTATCCACGCGTCGGGGTCTTTCGGCGGCACTTGCGCTGTCGCGCGCTTATCCCCAGCTCGATGTCCGTCGTGAAGTGGACATTGCGCATCTCTGCCTGGACCAAGACGCGCCCGTGGGGGCCTTGGCCAAGGTAAACCCGCCGTTGCGGACGCGCGAGGACGTGGAAGCGCTTTGGCAGGCCCTCATCGATGGGCAATTGCATTGGGTGTCGAGTGCGCACACCTGCTGTCGTCACGAATTGAAACTGGACCCGCAGCGCCCGATGGATGTGCTCGCGGCACGTAGCGGATTTGGCTGTGCCGAATACCTTCTGCCAGCGCTGGTCTCGGAAGGGCGTCGCCGCGGCATGGACTGGGCGCGCATCGCCGAGGTGACTTCGTGGAACCCGGCGCGGCGCTTCGGGCTGCACGCCAAGGGCGACTTGGCGCCGGGCTTTGATGCCGACATCGTGCTGGTAGACCCAGACCGCAATTGGACTATCCATGGCGTCGACTCGGAGTCCACTCAGGGCTATACGCCGTTTGAAGGTCTGTCGATGACGGCCAAGGTCATCACCACTTTCCTGCGTGGGCAGGTGGTCTGGGACAAGGGGCGGATCGTCGGCGCACCGCGTGGTCGGTTCCTGGCAAGGCCTTACAAGGGTTGAAGCATCGTGGTCGGGCCTTGAATCTGGCCCGCACTACTCCACGAACGCTGCGTATTCGGGCAGAATGTTTTCTAATTGATTTATCCGGTAGCCCACCGCGTTGGCGGGCTGCGAACCACTTCCAAGGAGCCGAACATGACTATTCAAGTTGGTGACCGTATCCCCGCAGGGAACTTCACGACCATGACCGCTGATGGCCCTGCCAAGCTCAGCACCGAAGAGCTGCTGGCCGGCAAGACCGTGGTCCTGGTGTCAGTGCCGGGCGCCTTCACGCCCACCTGCAGCGCTCGCCACCTGCCTGGCTTCGTGGACCACATCGACGCCATCAAGGCGAAGGGCGTGGACACGGTGGCCTTCATGGCCGTGAACGACGTGTTTGTCATGAATGCTTGGGGCAAGGCGCAGCATGCGGATGGCAAGATCACCATGCTCGCCGATGGCAACGGCGACGTGACCACCGCGCTGGGTCTTGAAATGGATGCCTCGGCTTGGGGCATGGGCAAGCGCGGTCAGCGCTTCGCGCTCGTCGTGAAGGACGGCGTGGTCACCCACGCCAATGTGGAGTCCGGCGGCGAATTCCGCGTCAGCGCCGCTGACTACGTACTGGGCCAGCTGTAATCGCAGACCTGAAGCGAATAAGGGCGCCGTCAGGCGCCCTTTTTTGTAGAGTCTCATAAGTCAAAGGGCGCCTCTCGGCGCCCTTTTTCTTTGGGGGGAGCAAGCCGCGCCCGCCGTCATTGCCTGCCTGCTGGCTGGCTTCAGCCCGCCTTGAGCGCAGCCTGCAGTTCCGGCACGGCCACGAACAAGTCGGCTACCAACGCGATGTCCGCCACCTCGAAGATGGGGGCCTCCGGGTCCTTGTTGATAGCGACGATGGTCTTTGCGTCCTTGATTCCCGTGAGGTGCTGAATGGCACCCGAGATACCAACGGCGAGGTACAGCTCTGGCGCAATGATCTTGCCCGTCTGTCCAACCTGCAGTTCGTTCGGGGCGTAGCCCGCGTCCACCGCAGCGCGCGATGCGCCGACGGCAGCGCCCATCTGGTCGGCCAAGCCGAAGACGAGGCTGAACTGTTCCTTGCTACCGAGCGCGCGGCCACCAGAGACAACCTTCGCGGCGCTCTGCAGGTCCGGGCGGTCGCTCTTGGCAGACTGCACACCGACAAAGCGAGTGTGTGAGGGCAGGGCGGCCGAAGTGGACACGGCTTCGATGGCAGCGCTGCCGCCAGTGGCAGCGGCTTCGAACGAAGCCGTACGCACCGTGACTACCACCTTCTGGTCGGCAGGAGACTCGACCGTGATGATGGCATTGCCGGCGTAGATGGGACGCTTAAACGTGTGTGTGCCTTCGACGGACATCAGGTCCGAGACCTGGCCGACGCCCAGCAGCGCAGCGACACGCGGCATGAGGTCCTTGCCGAAGCTGCTCGACGGGCCGAACACGTGGGTGTAACCCGCCGCAATCTCCACCACCTGGGGCGCAAGCACGGCAGCCATCAAGTGAGTGTTCTCGGCGCGGTTGGCCACCAACACCTTTGATACGCCGGCGAGTTCCGCTGCTGCCGCCGCGACGGCAGCGCCATCCGCTGCCAACACCAGGACATGAACTTCGGCGCCCGGCACGGTAGAGGCGGCCTTCACCGCGCGTGCCGTACCTGCATTCAGCTTGCTGCCGTCATGGTCGGCAACCACCAAAACCTTGCTGGACATCAGACGAGCCCCTTCTTCTTCAGCGCGTCAACGAGTTCCGCGACGTCCTTGACCACAATGCCCTTGCTGCGCGTTGCCGGCGCCGCGTAGTGCGTCGCCTTCAAGCGCTGCGTAGGAGCCACGCCATAATCCGCGAAGGACTTTACCTCGAGCGGCTTCTTCTTGGCCTTCATGATGTCCGGCAACTTCACGTAGCGCGGCTCGTTCAGGCGCAAGTCGACGGTGATCACCGCCGGCAGGTCGACTTCGAGGGTCTCGAGGCCGGCGTCCACTTCGCGCGTGACGCGCAGCATGTCGCCTATGATCTCGACCTTCGAAGCGAAGGTGGCTTGCGGGCGGTCCCACAGCGCCGCCAGCATCTGGCCGGTCTGGTTGGCGTCGTCGTCGATGGCCTGCTTGCCTACGATGACCAAGCGGGCATCTTCCGCCTTCGCCATGGCCGTGAACACTTGAGCGGCAGTCAGTGGGTCGACGGCTTCATCGGACTTGACCAGCAAGGCGCGGTCCGCGCCCATGGCCAGAGCCGTGCGCAACTGCTGCTGGGTATCGTCCGTGCCGATGGAGATGGCTACCACCTCGTCTGCTTCGCCACGCTCTTTGATGCGCAGGGCTTCTTCGAGAGCGATCTCGTCGAAGGGGTTGATGCTCATCTTTACGCCATCGAGCGCTACGCCCGTGCCGTCCGGCTTCACGCGTACGCGGACGGAATAGTCCACTACGCGCTTAATGCCCACCAGAATCCTACGCATTCGGTTCTCCTCAACAGGGCCACGAAGCGGCGCTCGGGCACTGGTGTCTACAAATGGTTTTTGCGCTGCGAAAAATAGGCTATTTGCACCCTTAAAGTCAATTCATCAGGGCGTCCTGTTCTTGCCTTTTCGCGACCGGCAATGATAGTTTCGGGACGCGCCAGCGTATTTTGATGCAGCCAGCGCCAACAAGGGAGAAATCTCGTGGCTGGAAGCACCGCGAGGCAGGGCTCGCGGCGGTTTGCCGCGTGGTCGGTTCGGCCAGTAGGGCTGCTGTGGCGGCTTGCCGCTATCCCTTTTACCGCGTTTGCGGCCTGCGGGTTGTGCTTCCTGTTATGGCATCTGGTTCCCGGTAGCCCCTTCGCGACCGAGCAACTCACCGATCCTGTCACGCGCGACCATTTAGCTGCCGCCTACGGGTTGGACCGCCCGTGGTGGGCGCAGTGGTTTCAGTGGAGCCAGCAGGTCTTCAGTGGTTCCTTTGGTTCTTCGTTTCAGTACCGCAACCTACCCGTGGCGGCCTTGTTGGCGCAGGCGTGGCCGACCAGCCTCTTGCTAGGCCTGCTGGCCTTGGTCGTCGGCAGCGCCATTGCGGTCCCCTGTGCTGTATGTGTGGTGCGGAAACCCCAGGCGCGCGTGGCCGTTTTCCTTGAAGTGTTAATGGACAGTTTGCTTTGCGTGCCAACCTTTGTTTCTGCGCCTTTGTTGCTACTGTTGGTGGCGAGCATCCCGTTTAACCTCCTGGCGGACCCGGATGCCGGCAGGCTAGTGGAGTACGGGTTGGCAGTGCTGTCGCTCTCGCTGCCAATCGCTGCGGTGGTCTTCCGTTGGACCTGCGTCGCACTCCGGGCCGCCCTAGGCGCGTCTTGGTGGCCCGCTATCGCGGCGCGGCATTTGCCAGAGCAGCGGCGTTGGTGGCGCTACGCCCTCGGGTCTTGCGTTCCCCAGTTGACGGGAAGCTTGGCACCGCTGGCCGCCGATGTACTGACCGGTGCCATGGCGGTGGAAACCGTATTTGCTTTGCCCGGCCTTGGGCACTTGCTAGCGAGCGCAGCACGCCACCGGGATACCCCGGTGATGCTTGGCGCTATGGTTTGTGTCGTCACCACGGTCATGGCGGTGCAACTGCTGGCTGATTTATTGCCAACCGTGGGTTCGCGTGGGCGCGGTATGGCGAGTTCCGTATGACGCGAAAGTTGGCACTGTTCTTGGTGGTACTGGCCGTGGCGGGCCCCTTGGGGTCGAGCGGCGACGGCTACGCGGTGGACTGGCGTGCTCTGGATAGCCCTCCCGGGGCGCTGTATGGCTTCGCTGGCGGTCATTGGCTAGGCACAGACGAATTGGGGCGCGACCTATGGGTTCGTCTGTGCCTTGGGCTGCGCGGCTCGATAGCGGTGGGCGTGTTTGCGCTCCTGTTTGCAGCGCTCCTTGGCTCGACTCTCGGAGTAGCGATGGGCATCTTGCGTGGGGTAGCGGGCGGCCTGGTCGCCCGTGCCGCGGATATCCTTGCGGCCTTGCCCGTCACCTTGTTGGCTTTGGTGGTCATCTCCACCAGTGGTCGTGGCCTTTGGCCAGTGGCCGCCACCCTCGGGGCACTGGGAGCGGTGCCCGTAGCTCGTGCCGTCCGGGTGGCATTACTGGCGGCTACCCGCGCCCCCTATCTCGCCGTAGCTCGAATTCATGGGGCCGGGTTTTGGGAGGTAGCACGCTGGACCTATGTGCCGGCCGTGGCCGCCGCCTGCGGCACCGCCTGCCGCTTGCTGCTACCGCAACTGCTGGTGGCTGAGGGTTTGCTGGGCTTTCTCGGGCTCTCGATACCGGCTCCTGGAATTACCCTCGGCAGCCTGCTGGCAGAGGGCTCGGGGCGGTTGTCGCACGCGCCTTGGGCGGTGGCCGCCCCGACTGCCGCCGTGTTTTTGCTGCTGACGGCTACCCGGAGTAGGGCATAGCCGTGGGCTTGCTGCTGCAGTGGCGGCATATGGGCGTCCGTTTGGGGGGCGAAGAGGGCTCGCCGCCCATTGTCAGCGGCTTGAACCTGGACCTCCACCACGGCGAATGCGTTGCGCTGACCGGGCCCTCGGGGAGTGGCAAGACCACCGCCTGTCTGGCTCCGTTCGGGCTGAAGAACGGGCGAATGGAAATGACCGGCGTCGCCTGTTTCGCCGGTCGCCCTGCCGGTAACCAACCCACGCAGAGCGGCGCAGAGCGGGTTGCTTTCGTGCTACAGGAACCCGCCAATAACTTCGCACCGCACCTGAATATAATTTCACAAATAACTGATTTAAAACGAATTATTAATAAGGAAGAAATCCTCGAATGGTGCGCCGAACTCGGGCTGGATGACGGCTGGCGACTCTTACGCCAGTACCCGCACCAGTGCTCTGGGGGAGAGTTGCAGCGCTTGGCCCTGGTCGCTGCGCTGGCGCAGGAACCGTCTCTACTGGTCGCAGACGAGCCTACCGCGGCCCTCGACGCGGCAAGCCGCGACCTGTGGTGTCGCGCGGTTCGTCGGCGCTGCGAGCGCGGCTTGGCCGTGCTGTTGGTCACCCACGACCCGAGTGTGATTGCGGCAGTTGCGCACCGGCAAATCCCGGTCGGCGCTCGGCCGATGCCGCCGGCGAATTTACCCCGAGAACCCGTGGAATTGCCGGAGCCCACCCGCGATGTTCTGTTGGCCGTTCAGCTGCAAGCCACGGGCAGCGTTCAGTTACCGGGCGGTCGCGAAGTTCTCACGCTGGCCCCGGGGCAGAGCCTGACCGTGACCGGACCCTCCGGGGTTGGCAAGTCGAGTCTCCTGCGCCTAGTGCTGGGCCTGCCAAGCCCTTGGAAAGGGCAGGTGCAGTGGCGGGGAAAGGGCTTACGCGTTTGGCGCGATGCTTCGTACGCGCGCCCTAGCGGCGTCATGGGCGCGGTGCTGCAAGACGCCCGGGGCGGTCTAAACCCACACCGTACGGCTCTGGACGGGGTGAGTGCGGGTTTCCAGCGTCTTGGGAACTCTTGGCGGGTGTCCCGTCACCGCGCTGCGGAGGAATTGGCGGCGTTGGGCGTTCCCGCAGAATGCTGGCCTCGAGCCCCAAGCGAACTTTCGGTCGGGCAAGCACAACGGGTGGCGTTAGCCCAGGCGCTGGCCTGCGAGCCGGCGCTGTTGGTTCTCGACGAACCTACCAGCGCTCAGGACCTTGGCCATCGGCAACGGGTCGTCGACCGACTCCTGCTGGCGCAGCGCCAACAGGGCACGGCGCTACTGGTGGCCACGCATGACCCTGAACTGGTGGCGGCCCTGGGGGGGCCAACGCTGCCGCTAGTCCCGGCGGGTCCGGCCCCCACCGTCTGACCCCCGGCAGGGGCTGCTATGCTTTGAACGTTTCGCCCCCGAGCGTCGCCAGCCGAGAATTCGATGTCCATCCCCGTTATCCGCGCCAGCCAAAGCCTTAACAACGTCCGCTACGAGATCCGCGGCAAAATCGCCCGCCGTGCCCACGAGATGGAGCGGATGGGCTACGAGATCATCTCGCTGAACATCGGCAACCCCGGCGCGTTCGGTTTCCGTACCCCCGAGACCATGCGCCTGGCGATGATCGAGAACCTCGCGTCTGCGGAGGGCTACTGCCACCAGAAGGGCATCTTCCCGGCCCGCGAGGCCGTGGTGATGCAGCAGCAGAACCGCGGGGTTCGCGATGTCACTGCCGAGGACGTCTTCATCGGCAATGGCGTCAGTGAACTCATCGACTTGTGCCTGCGCGGCCTGCTGAACGACGGCGATGAAGTGCTCGTGCCCAGCCCGGACTATCCGCTGTGGTCGGCGGCCGTCACGCTGAACGGCGGCCGCGCCGTTTACTACCCCTGCCGCCCCGAAAACGGCTTTGTGCCAGACCCGGAAGAAATGGCGGCGCTAGTGACTCCGCGTACGCGAGCCATTGTCCTCATTAACCCGAACAACCCGACGGGCGCCGTTTATTCGCGCGAGACCTTGGTGGCTATTGCGCGTTTGGCCGAGCAACACAAGCTGGTCGTCTTCTCCGACGAGATCTATGACGAGATGACCTACGACGGCGCCGAATCCATACCGATGGCGACCTTGGTGCACGACACGCTGTGTTGCACGCTCTCAGGCCTGTCGAAGATTTGGCGCGCGTGCGGCTACCGCGTTGGCTGGGCGGTGTTCAGTGGGCGGCGCGAAGGCGCTGGCGAATATCTGCAGGCAATCGAATTGTTGTCGTCGCTTCGCCTCTGCGCCAACGTGCCGGGGCAGTGGGCGGTCCAGACCGCCATCGGTGGCTACCAAAGCATCAAGGATCTGGTGCGGCCAGGCGGGCGCTTGTACGCTTCGCGCGCCGCCATCATCGCTGGCGTCGCGCGCAGCAAATACCTGCAACTCACGCCAGCGCCGCAGGGCGCCATGTACTCGTTCATCGGCGTGCGTCCGGACGTAGTGCCCGACTTCGATGACCAGTCGTTCGCCATGGACTTGTTGGAGAACCGCCACGTGTTGGTTGCACCGGGCAGTTCCTTCAACGTTCCGTACCGCAACCACTTCCGCATCACGCACTTGCCCTTGCCGGACATGTTGGACGAAGTGTTCCGGCGCCTGGAAGACCAATTAGATGCGCATGTGCAGGCCAGTCAGGGCGCCGTAGTGAGCCCAACCGCACCCGTCACGCTCAAGGCCGTGCGCTGACGCCGAATTCCACTTGAATGCGCTGGCGGCCCGTGGCGTCGGGCATTCCGAAAGCAGACAGCGCCTGACGCACCGCTGGTGCCGCGTAGGCATTGGCGCGAGCCTCGCCGTCAAGACGAAACCCGCCACCGGGTTGGGTTAGCAGGGCGGCACGCAGGTCCACGGGGCCACCGAGTGTAGTGACCCGTCCTTGGTCGCTACCCCGTGGCCACTCCAGCCGGAAATCGCCTAGCGGCTGTGCCACCGACGGACTAGATAAGCCGCGGACATCGACCTTGCCGCTGAAGCGTTGGGGTTTTCCCGCCACCAGCGCCAGAGAGTCGAGACTAAGCAAAACGCGCGCGTTCCATGGGTGCGGCGATGCCGGCTGCAGCAGTGCCAGTGGCAGTTCCCCGTTGAGCTCGGTGAGTTCGCCCGTGCCGTTGAACCGGAGGTCGAAAACTCCTTCTAGCTTCGCCTTGTCGCCGGTGACGAGCGCGCTACCGCGTAACTGTCCTAGCAACAAGCGCCAGGGAGACAACTGCCAATGCACGGAACGGAGCGAGGCGGCACCTACCTCGAGCCCCTGCAATTCGCCCTGCCAAACGGTGCCCGTAGCGGCAAGACCGCCAGACGCAGTGGTCCAAGGGGCTGGCAAGGGGCTTGGCAGAAACCGTAACAGCAGGGCGGCGGGCAATTGCAGCCATAGCGTCGCCAAAAAACCGACAGCTGCCAAACCCACCAGTCCGAGGCGCGCGCCGCGCGAAAGCCCCGAGGCTGCAGGGGCAGCGCGATTCACTGCCGAGCCAGTACCAATGTAGCCACGACGGTGCCGGCGGTCGCACGGTCGATGGTGGCGCTTTGCACTTGAATACCCTGCTCTTGCTGCAAGGACGACACCCAAAGCACCAAGGTGTCGAAATTGGCGCCCTCGAACTTCACCCTGAGACTGTTATCGCCCTCTGGTTGGTTCGTCTTGAGTTGGTCACCCAAGCCGGAGTCGCCTGCTGTGCGTTCCACGATGCTCGACAAGGGGCTGGTCAAATCCGGCGCGGCGCCGCTGGTACCTTGCAGTTCGCCCAAATGCGAAATGATGTAGGCCAAGTCGTCTTGCTTGCGCACTACCGCCGCCTGCGCCTTGCCTACAGCTGCATGAAGTTGCAGCAGACCACCCACCAGCAATAGCGCCACCGCGGCCACCGCGCCACGCGAAACCAGAAACTGCTCGCGCGCTTGCAAGCCGCTGTACCACTGCTTCACGGGTTCCAGAGAACGGGCCAGCGTAGTCATTAGGGCGTTCATTGGGCAGCCCCTTCACGGCTCAATCGCATACGTGCCGCAGCCGGGCCGCCCTCGGTACCAGGAACAGCCTGCAGTTGGGCGGTGTAACCTCGCGCAGCGAGCCCATTGCGCACTTGCTCAAGGGCATTCGCGTCGGCGGCCTTCACCTGCAGATCGGCCGTGCCGTCGTAGTAAGTGACATTATCCAATTCCATCGTCGGCGTGGCGTCACGGGCAGCGGCGAGGGCGGCCAACGTAGCGGTCAGGCCATCCGCACCGCTGCGGCCTTTCGCCTGTGCCAATTTCGCTTCCACTTGGCGGCGCGGGTCCACCAACTTGTGAACGTCTGGCATAGCTTGATGGGCCACATCCGCGATGAGGCCGTCGAGACGCTTCGCCTCCGACCGGGCATGCATCAGGTCCACCACTTGCCCACCTACGGCCAGGGCAGCGAGGGTGGCCGCCAATGCCAGTGGAACGCGCCACCGAGCCATGCGACCGGTGCTCGCTCCACGCGATGCATAGGCCCCTTGCAACAGCGTGAGCGGGGGTTCGTGCAGGGCGCTGACGGCAAGGGCCGCCAAGGGCCCATCCGCGAGCAATTGCATCCGCAGGGAGCCCACTTGAGAACCCACAGCCTCCAAGGCGACAGCGTGCGTTGCGTGCTCGGGTTCAGCGGCGTAGACCAGCAAATGGGGCGGAACCACCGCGCCCAGCACGCCAGCCAGTTCGAGCGCCGCTTCCAAGGGTTCGGCGTCCAGCAGCATGGGCCATTGTCCGGGTGGCCGAACGGTGACCATTTGGCCTTCGAGCCAGACCACGGTGTGGCCGGGATTGGCCGGCACGGCAAGGAAATCGGGAACGAGCGCTGCTGGGCTCAAGCCTGCGGCTTGCAGCACCGCGAGCCAGCGTTCCATGGCTGCATGCGCGCAGACCACGAAGGGTGTCTTGCCGCTGTCTTCTTGCTCGCCGACGGCGAAGTGCAATTGTTCGATATCGCCGGCGAGTTGCTCTTCGAGTGCGAACGGGGCGAGTTGCAGCGCCTTCGACGCAGAGCGGGCCGGCAGTTCGACGGCAGCCACGGAGACTTCCGTGGCGGGGACGAAGGCCACGACGCGGCGTCCCTTCGGTAGCACCGAGGGTGCACTTTCGCCCTCGGCCGGCGGTAACGCACCGTCAGTGGTGTCCACGACAGGCTGGGCTATGCCGACATGCACGCCATGCTCTAGGCGCGCGCCAGCCTCGTCTAGCAACACCCATTCCAGTGCGGCGCCAGGTTCGGCAGCGGGAGGAAGACGGACAAAGAGGGTTTCGCTCATGGAATCAATCCGTACCAAAAGTGCGCAGAGTGGCGCGAGAACCGCCAACCCCATTGCGTTCGAGAAGACTGTACAGGGTGACCTCGGTACCGCCAAGCGTCACGCGTGTCGTCAAGCGGAACCAGGAGGAACGTTGCTCGACATGTGAATTCACATCGGCCCAGACATCGGCCGAGAAAGTGGACGACAGGTCGGAAACGGTAGGGAAACAGCCACGCTGACGGTTCTTGGCCAACTGCGCCGGATCTGTGGAGAACTCCCGGAACTTCGGCGCGAGGGTATCAATGACGACGCCGGACGCGGTACAGACATTAAGCCGGGTGCCATGTGGCAATGCCGTGACATACGGCGCCAAAACGCGAAAACGCTCGACGCCAAACCCCGGCAGGGCCAACAGCTCGCTGGTACTGGTGAGGTAGGTATTCGCGGCGCGGTAGGGCGGCTGCGCCATGAGGTATTCGCCGTCCTCGGCTCCATCCGGGAAACTGCGCAGGGTGTCCGGGTCGATCCAATCCACCAGCAACTGCGCCCACTTTGGCTCCAATTGCAACGCTTCAAGCAAGCGCTGCAAGTGCCCGAGTGCGAACAGGTCGGGTTGACCGTCCGGGTTCACGAGGTTGTTGAGATTGAAGCGGCCCTGCAAATCTTCCAGGGACCCTTCGACCGTTCCGCCGTCGACAGGCAGGGCCGGCAGAGGCATCGCCCACGCCTCGATTAACGTGTCCTCCTGGCCCTTCTGCGCGTCCTCGCGGAGAATTTCACCGGCCCAGGCTTCAGCGCCCAAGGCAATCTGGTACGCCTGTTCGCGAAGCATCAACGAACTAGCCCGGCGTTGGTCGATAGCACCGCGCGAGCCGATGCGTGTCGCCAGCACCGTGGCCATGGCGACGAGCAAGACTGCCGTGATGAGTGCCACACCGCGCTGACGTGACAAACGCAACCAGTGGCCGGCGCGTGTGGTGGCTGTTCCTGCTGTTTTCATCCGGGAATCTCAACCAAGCGCACGATAGCCCCGAAATCTTCTGTGTCCAGCGTGAACTCCACGGCCAACGGACGAATATGCGTTACTTGTTCTGGGGGTGCATCGACTGGCGGCCAGACGTCTTGCCACACGTGGCTGGCATTCATGAAGCGCACCGAAATACTTTTGACGCGCTTGAGCAGGTCGCGCCTTAGCAGGGGCGTGGAACCCGTTGCATCGACCACCGCGGAAGACTGCCGCACCAGCGTGCTGCCCTCGAGCACATAGGTGATGCGCTGCAAGGTGCCTCGCGGCAACCCAGCCCCATTCGGATAACCGCCGCGGGTGAGCTCCAGTACCTGGCCGGCAGCACCTGCACGCAGTGCCGGACGATAGCCGTCGCCAATGGTCTCGCGCGCCGGGCGCGGTACGAGTTGCTGCAAGTCCATCACCATGGCTGCAACGGCCACTTGCAATTCGCGCGTGCGTGCTGCGGTGGATTCTAGTGCTTCGGACTGGACGTTGGCGTTGCGATAGGCACCGTAGGACAAGGCACCCATGATGGCCAGCAGCACAATAGCTACCAGCAATTCGATGAGCGTGAAGCCACGCTGGCGCAAAATGACCGCGCTTTGCCGAAGCATCAGAAAGGCTCCGGTGGCGGCGGGTTGTTGGGCCGCTTTTGTGGTGGCCCACCAGCATCGCCCGGGTCTTTCATGCCGGGTGTCAACACTTGCTGAGGCGCGGCGGCATCACCGCCTAACCCCAAGGTGACCGTGCCACTCCAACCGGCCGTGGAAGGTGGAGAGGCCTGCTGCGCCATGCCGACGAAACCGCTGACGGTCAGGGTGTAAGTATCTTCGCCGCCAGGGGAAGAGGTCGCCTCTTTCGGGCCAACGCGAACATCGATGCGACGCAAACCCTCGACAGCCGTCTGCGACACCACTTGTTCGTAACGCCATTTGCTGCCGGCGTATTCCAGTTCACCCGTAGTGCGCTCCACGGATGGAAACACTGTGCCGAGGCGTACTTCTGCAATACGGTTATTCGCTATCCAACTGGCAAATGTGCGTTCGCGCAGCGTGCCGATATTGCTGGCCGTGTTGGCCAAGACGTTGAACAGAGCGCCAAGACCGAGGGCCACGATGGCAATGGCTACCACCACCTCGATGAGCGTGAAGCCCGCAGCAGGACGACGCGGCAAGGAACGGCGCGCCGTGAACCGGTGAGTCATTGAGCAGCACCACTACGAGCAACGCTCAGAGTCCCGTCAGGCTTGCCTTCGATCACCACGGTACGAGCCGCCGCTGTGCCAGCTTTCGGGCGCTCGAGGGTCCAGCGGAACGGCTGCCATTCGCCACCACCAAAGGCCATGACCTGAGGAGCATCGACGTCGACGAGCTTCGCCTGCGGCTTCAACAAAACGATACGACCTTCCACTTCGAGGCGCTGCACGAGCCCCTCGGGCAAAGGGTGAGTTTCCAGCAAGCGGTCGTTGGGCACGGCACGCCAAACACCAGTCCGCCCGTCGTACATCCGCACTTCCCAACCTTCTTGGGAATAACGGAAACCGTAGTCTCGCCCTTCGAGCTGCGCTTGTTCCAGCGCTACTTCCGCAGCGCGGGTGAACTGCTCTGTCTCGGCATCGAGTTCGCGGTCTTCACCAGCCACACCTATCGAGAGCACCACCATCGACACCATCACCGCGATGATGACGACGACGACGAGAATCTCGATGAGGGTGAAGCCCCGCGACCGGCGCAACTTATTTGGCTTCCCAGTTACCGATGTCGGCGTCTACGTCCTCGCCGCCCGGTGCACCATCGCGGCCAAGCGAGTAGAGGTCGAAAGCGCCGCCGCGGGTGCCCGGGGCCAAGTATTGGTAGTCGTTACCCCAAGGGTCTTTCATCAACTGCTTCACATAGCCCTCGGCACGCCAGTTCTTGGCATCGGCGGGGCGGGTGACCAAGGCCTGCAGGCCTTGGTCGGTCGTGGGGTAGCGGAAATTGTCGAGACGATAGATATCCAGTGCGGACTCGAAGGCGCGGATGTCTTGGCGCGCCTTGACGACGCGGGCCTCATCAATTTTCCCGAACACCTGTGGCGCCACCAAGGCCGCCAGAATGCCGATGATGACCACCACCACGAGAATTTCGATGAGTGTGAAACCGCGGGACAAGCGCGGCAAGGCGCTGCGGCGGGGCTGGAAACGGGCGGTGTACATACTGAGGTCCTCGAAAATACGGGCGGGCCAAGAACGCGGCCCTTCGCCGGAAAGGCTGGAATATAGCAAAGGCAGGCTTCACGAAGATGTGTTCCATGCCGCTATACTGCGCGCCGCACGGTGGTTCGCCGCCCGTTTGGAGTCCAGCGCATGACTACAGTTCCCGCCGACCCGTCTCTGGCCTTGGTGTTTCCGGGTCAGGGCTCTCAATCCGTCGGCATGCTGGCGGCCTTGGCTGCCGAGTTTCCAGTCGTCCAGGCGACGTTCGCCGAGGCCAGCGCCGTGCTGGGCTACGACCTCTGGGAACTGGTCCAGCAAGGCCCCAAGGAACTGCTGGACGAGACCGAACGTACCCAGCCGGCCATGCTCGCGGCCGGGGTTGCTACGTGGCGGGCCTGGCGCGCCGCCGGCGGGCCGATGCCCGCGCGGATGGCGGGGCATAGCCTCGGAGAAATTACCGCGCTCACCTGCGCCGGTGCTTTCGCCTTCACCGACGCCGTGCGCCTCGTACAGTTCCGCGGTCGGGTCATGCAGGAAGCCGTGCCCAAGGGCACGGGCGCCATGGCTGCCATCCTCGGGCTGGAAGACGAAGGCATCGAGGCGGCCTGCGCTGAAGCCGCGCAAGGCGAGGTGGTGGAGGCGGTCAACTACAACACGCCGGGGCAAGTGGTCATTGCCGGGCATGCCACGGCGGTGGCCCGTGCCATCGAGGCCTGCAAAGCCCGTGGCGCGAAGCGTGCGGCCTTGCTGCCGGTAAGCGTGCCCGCGCACTCCTCGTTGATGCACGAAGCCGGTGAGCGTCTGCGTACCGAGCTGGCCGGCATGGCGGTGCAAGCTCCGGGTTGCGAGGTGTACGCCATCGGTCTTGGTCGCCACACCACGCCGGACTCGGTGCGCGACAATGTGGTCCGACAGCTGTACGGTGCCGTTCGTTGGACGGCGACCGTTCAAGACCTGCTGTCCCACGGAACGCGTCGACTGGTGGAATGCGGCCCCGGTAAGGTGCTCACTTCCATGAATCGTCGTATCGACCGCAACAAGGACATCGCCATGGTGGCGGTGGAAGACCCAGCCTCCCTGCAGGACGCGCTGGGCGGCAACGCCTGAAGGACTTCGCCATGAGCCACGACAGCCACCCGACCCAACCTCACGCGCACGTTCCACAAGTGCTTACCGGACAGGTGGCGCTGGTCACGGGTGCTACCCGCGGCATTGGCCGCGCCTGCCTGCTGGCCTTGGCCCGCGCAGGGGCGACTGTGGTCGGCACCGCCACGCGCCCCGAAGGCGTGGCGGAAATCGAGGCGGCCTTGGCAGCGGAGGGGCTACCCGGCCGTGGCGCCGTACTGAATGTGGCGGACCCGGCGTCGGTGGAGGCGTTGCTGATCGATATCGACGCCAACGAAGGACCGGTCATCATTCTCGTGAATAACGCGGGAATTACCCGCGATGGCCTATTGCTACGCATGAAGGCCGAGGATTGGAACGCCATTCTGGACACCAACCTGAGCAGCGTGTTCCGTCTTTCCAAGGGCGTGCTGAAGGGCATGATGAAGGCCCGCCACGGCCGCATCATCAGCATCGCTTCGGTGGTGGGCCTGATGGGCAATGCCGGTCAAGCCAACTACGCAGCCGCCAAGGCCGGCATCATTGGCTTCAGCAAGTCGCTGGCCCGCGAAGTGGCTTCGCGCAACATCACGGTAAACGTGGTGGCGCCGGGCTTCATCGATACCGACATGACTCGTGCCCTGAACGATGACCAGCGCAATGCCATGGCGGGCCAAATTCCGCTCGGGCGATTGGGCGATCCGGCGGATATCGCCGCCGCCGTGCTGTTCCTGGCCGGGCCGGGTGGCGGCTACATCACCGGTGAAACCCTGAACGTCAATGGCGGCATGTTGATGCCCTAAGGCTGATAAAGCCTTGTTCCGCTTTGTTTTTAACTAATTTTTCACATTATTTACCCCTCTTTTGCTCCCCAAACGGTGCGGAAGGTGGCGGCGGGCGAGGGGTTCCCTTAAACTATGCCCGCTTTGACAGTCCGGGGCCTGCCTGAAGGGGGCGCCCGCTCTTGTTACCCACAGAGGACAAAAAGACGATGAGCAGCGTTGAAGAACGGGTCAAGAAGATCGTCGCGGAACAACTGGGCGTGAAGGAAGACGAGGTCACGACCGATGCGTCCTTTGTCGACGATCTCGGCGCGGACTCGCTCGACACGGTCGAACTGGTGATGGCACTCGAAGAGGAATTCGAAACCGAAATTCCCGACGAGGATGCCGAGAAAATCACCACCGTGGCGCAAGCGGTGTCTTACATCGTCGAGCATCAGGCCAAGGGCTAAACCAGCCCGGTGTGCCGCTGCGGTTTCGGCCGCAGTGGCGTGCCAGCCTAGATGACAGGGCCCGGGTCTCCCGGGCCTTTTTCCATGGGCCTTGCTAGGCCCGCAGGTTTCTCGCAGGCAGGTTGCCCCCACCGGTCTGCCCGACACGCGGAGGTCTTCGTGTCCTATCCTTCGTCCAAGCGCCGAGTCGTTGTGACTGGCCTCGGTATTGTTTCGCCCGTCGGCAGCCAGGTGGATACCGCCTGGGACAACGTGGTGAACGGTCGTAGCGGTATTGCCCCCATCAAGCGTTTCGACGCAGCCCATTTCCCGACGCGTTTCGCCGGTGAAGTTCAAGGGCTGAACCTCGACGACTACATGGCAGCCAAGGACGCGCGCCGCATGGACGCGTTCATGCAGTACGGCATCGTCGCCGCCACGCAGGCACTGCGCGACGCGGGTATCGGCAAGATGGAAGGCGAGGCTGCGGCACGCTACGGCGTCATGATGGGCGGTGGCATCGGCGGCCTCGAGACCATCTCCGACACCTACGAGAAATATGTTGGCGGTGGTAACTCGCCCAAGAAGATCTCGCCGTTCTTCGTGCCTGCCAGCATCATCAACATGATCTCGGGGCACGTCTCCATCAACTTCGGCCTGCGCGGACCGAACTTGGCCGTGGTTTCCGCGTGCACTACCTCGACGCACGCCATTGGCCTGGCTTACCGCACCATTCAATACGGCGACGCCGATGTCATGGTGGCCGGCGGGGCCGAAATGGCCACTACGCCGCTGGCACTGGGTGGCTTCGCGCAAGCGCGTGCTCTTTCCGAGCGCAACGACAACCCTGCCGCGGCCAGCCGCCCTTGGGACCGCGACCGTGACGGTTTCGTCATGGCAGACGGTGCCGGTGCACTGATACTTGAATCTTTGGAACACGCCCAAGCGCGCGGCGCCAAGATTTACGCCGAACTGGTGGGGTTTGGTATGAGCGCCGACGCGCACCACATCACCTCGCCGCCGGAAGACGGGGAGGGCGCACGCCTGTCGATGGTTAACGCCATGCGCGACGCCGGCGTGAATGCCGATGAGTTGCACTACATCAACGCCCATGCCACCTCCACGCCGCTAGGTGACAAGGCGGAGACGCTGGCCATCAAGCGCGCGCTCGGCGACCACGCCTACCGCGTGGCAGTCAGTTCCACCAAGTCCGTCACCGGTCACTTGCTCGGAGCGGCCGGCGCCGTAGAGGCCTTGTTCTCGGTGTTGGCATTGCGCGAT
The DNA here is from genome assembly GCA_943331345.2 of Candidatus Planktophila lacus. Taxonomy (GTDB): domain Bacteria; phylum Pseudomonadota; class Gammaproteobacteria; order Steroidobacterales; family Steroidobacteraceae; genus CAIOHZ01. Next base: position 19,214 of record CALQLF020000002.1, read on the forward strand.
CAGGTCATCCCGGCGACGGCGAACCTGGAAAACCCCGATCCGGAATGCGACCTGGACTACGTCCCGCTCGTTTCACGCCAGGCAAAGCTCGAGGTGGCGTTGTCGAACTCGTTCGGCTTCGGTGGCACCAACGGCAGCTTGGTCTTCAAGCGCTACTGAGATTACCGCCGTGAAGCAATCGGCGGTGGCACTGGAAGTCGCCGTTGATGCCGACGGACTGGACCTGCTCGCCCTTCACGAGCAGTTCCCTGAACGCTTTCCGGTCTTACTGGAAACCGCCGCTCTTGCCATGGGCGATGCGCCGCAGTTCGACTGGTTGCTGTTCACGGCCGCCTCCGAGCTAGCCGCCGGCAACGTCACGCTACGCGTGTCGGCCGCAGATGCGGCCAGTGGCCGCTTGACCGGCGAGCGCTTTCTCGCGCAGTTGGACGAAGCGTGTGCAACGGCGCATTCGCTGCACGGCGATATCGACAAGGGGTCTCTGCCTTTTGTCGGCGGCTTCTTTCTCTATGCCGCCTATGAACTGGCGGCGGAAGTAGAGCCTGTCTTGCGCCTTCCGCTACGTGAGGGCGACCTCGTGGCCGCGCTCTTGCCCATCGCCGGTGCGGTGGTGAGGCACCATGCCTCGGGTCGGGTTCAAGTGGTCGCCTTGCCGCGCCATGCAACTCTTGCCGAAGAAGTGCGCACGTTGGTAGAAGCGAGCGTCATGGGCGCCCCCTCTAGCACTCAGCAGCCTCTCGCCACGACGAGCCCCACGACTTCACGCGTAGTGGTGGAAGACCCCGCCGAGGATTTCCTCTCGGCCGTCCGCAGTGGTCTCGAAGCCATTGCTGCCGGTGACGTGTACCAAACCAATTTGTCGCGCGCTTGGCGGACGGAACTGCGGCCAGGGGAAACGCCGGCAGCGCTCTACCGTCGTCTGCGCACTGCCAACCCCGGGCCGTTCGCAGGGCTCGCTACGCTGCCGGGTTTGTCGGTGCTATCTACCTCGCCAGAACGCTTGGTGCGGGTGCAGGGCCTGAAGATTGATACCCGCCCCATCGCCGGCACGCGTCCGCGCACTCCGGGCGATGCGGCCAACGACGCCGCGCTAGCCGCAGAACTTCGAGCACATCCGAAGGAACAAGCCGAGCACGTGATGCTGGTCGACCTCGAGCGCAACGACTTGGGCCGCTTGTGTCAGGCTGGCACCGTGGAAGTAGACGAGTTCATGGTTCTGGAGCGTTATGCTCATGTACACCACATCGTCTCGAACGTGCGCGGCTTGCGTCGGCCCGACACCACCCCGGGGCAAACGCTGCGCGCCCTGTTTCCGGGCGGCACCATCACCGGTTGCCCGAAGGTGGGCTGCATGCAACTCATTGGCGATCTAGAACAAGTACCGCGTGGCGCCTATACCGGCACGATGGGCTGGATTGCTACTGATGGCGACATGGACCTGAATATCCTCATTCGCACCGCTCAAGTGACCCCCGATGGAGGCATTACCGTTCGCGCAGGCGCGGGCATCGTCGCCGACTCGGTGCCCGAGTTGGAGTTGGCCGAGACCCGTGCCAAGGCCCGGGGGCTGCTGCGTGGTTTGGGTGTGGAGTCCACCTGATGCCGTCCGGCATCCTGCCCCACGCGCAAGGTTTGACACCGAACGGCGATGTTCCGGTCACCGACCGTGGGCTTGCCTACGGGGACGGTCTGTTCGAAACCATCGCTGTAGTTGATGGCAAGCCTAAGTTATTGGCAGCGCATCTGGCGCGGCTCCAACGCGGCGCCGAACGGCTTGTCATTGCCGGTCTCGACTTCAATGCTATCGAAACGGCCGTTGGCGCAGCCTCCGCCGCGTTCTCGTCCCACGGCGCCGTGAAGCTCATGGTGACGCGGGGTGACGGTCCGCGCGGGTATACACCGCCCGTCGCCCAAAATCCGCGCTGGTGGTTGCAGTCCTTTGCTTGGACACCACCGACAGCGCTACCCACCGGCGCGCACGTGGCAATCTCTTCCGTGCGCCTGGGCGAACAACCGCTGCTGGCTGGACTGAAGCACCTCAACCGCCTCGAGCAAGTCCTGGCGAGAGCGGAGTACCCCGCCAGTCGGGCGGACGAGGCACTCATGCTGGACAGTGCAGGGCGGCTGGTCTGTGCCACCTCCGCAAATATTATCGTGGTGCGCGAGGGCAAACTTTTCACGCCGCGCCTAGATCGCTGTGGAGTAGCAGGGGTCGTGCGCGGCGCTTTGCTCGCCGGTGCCAGTCGGGGCGATCTTCCGTGGTCCATCACTGAGACCGAGTTGACGCCAGCATCGCTGGTTGGCGCAGAGGAGGTATTCCTCACCAGCGCCCTGCGGGGCGTCTGGGCAGTGGCTGCCGTGGAGGGCACGCCTGTGCCAAGTGGGCAGGTGGCCAAAGCCTGCTTCGACTACTGGAGTGCCTTGCCGTGAAGGCGCGAAGTCGGCTGCTCTTTGGACTGCTGCTGCTGGTCGCCTTGTTGGGTGCTGTGGCAGCAGGAACCGCTTGGCACTGGTGGCACGCGCCAGGCCCGGGGCGAGTAGAAACGTTAGTGGAGATACCCCGCGGCGATGGCCCGGCGCGTATTGCCACCCGCTTGGCCGACGCCGGTATCGTGAAACACCCGCGCTGGTTCGCTTGGGCCATTCGCATCCAGGGGCAATCGCAAGCGCTCAAGGCCGGTGAATACGCCTTCACCGCAGGCCAAGCGCCCTCGGCGGTACTGGCCCAACTAGTGGCCGGCCGCGTCACGCGCTATTCCGTCACCTTCATCGAAGGACAGACCGTCGCCGAAGCCTGGCAACGCATTCGTGCCAGCCCTTACCTCGCGCCCACGCCCGGTCTTACCTTGCACGGCTTGATGAAGGCGCTCGGTGAACCCGCGGTGCCGGTGGAAGGGGCGTTGTTTCCGGACACCTACATATTCCGCCGCGGTGCCAGCGACTTGCAGGTGCTGCGTGAGGCTCGCTTGCGCATGAAAACCGAGTTGGCGAAAGCTTGGGAGAGACGCCATGCCGGCCTGCCACTGGCCAGCCCTGCCGAAGCGCTCGTGTTGGCCTCGCTGGTGGAAAAGGAAACCGGTGCCGCAGCAGAGCGCCCCATGATTGCCGGGGTATTCCTGAACCGCTTGCGCGTCCGGATGCGCCTGCAGACGGACCCGTCCGTCATCTATGGCTTGGGCGCGGCCTATGACGGCAACCTCCGCAAAGCGGACTTGCGGCGCGACGGTCCCTACAACACCTACCGCCGTGGCGGCTTGCCGCCGACGGCCATTGCCCTGCCGGGGCGGGCGAGCCTGCTGGCGGCTACACAACCCGCGACGACGGACGCGCTGTATTTCGTGGCTACCGGCCGGGGCGATGGCCGCCATGTGTTTTCTGCCACCCTGAAGGCGCACAATGCTGCCGTTCGGGCGCTAGTGGCCCGCACCAGAGAAACTCCGGCAAAGTAGCCCTCAATAGTCACCTGAATAGCCATTAAGCGGCCCCGAATTACTCGTAAAGTACCCACCAAATATCCCCATGCGCGGCAGGTTCATCACACTCGAAGGCATAGAAGGCGTCGGCAAGACGACTCAGGTGGCGACCGTCCGGGCCACACTCGAAGCGCTCGGCCGTCGCTTTCAAGTCACCCGCGAGCCTGGGGGTACGCCTCTGGCGGAGGACATCCGTGCGTTGGTGCTGGCGCCGCGCGCAGAAGCGGTTCCCGGAAGTGCTGAACTGCTATTGATGTTCGCCGCTCGCGCGGTACACGTGGCCAACCTCATCGAACCCACCTTGACTGCCGGCCAAGATGTGGTTTGCGACCGTTTCACCGATGCCACCTATGCTTACCAAGGCGGTGGACGAGGCGTTCCCGTGTCCGACGTGGCCGCGCTGGAAGCCATTACCCATGGTGGATTGCAACCCGACCTAACGTTGCTGCTCGACGCACCCCCCGCACTCGCGTTACAGCGCGCCAAACGGCGTAGTGCGGCTGACCGCTTCGAAGCGGAGACCTTGGCTTTCTTCGAGCGCGTACGTGCCGCCTATTTGGCCCGTGCCAATGCCGAACCTCATCGCTTCGTGGTGATCGACGCTGCACAGCCTTTGGCAATCGTCTCCGCTGCAGTGGCGAGTGCTGTCCAAGCGTCGGTCAACGCTTGGACTACCGAGACGCCGTCATGAGTCGCCAGAAATGAGTCGCAAGACCACCGAGCCGAAAGACGGCGCCGCGGAAGAAACCGATAGCGTACAAATAGCGAACGCTGCTGTGGCGCTCGCGGCAAGCGCCCCTTGGCTCGCTGGCCAGCGTGACCAGTTGACGCAAGCTTGGCGAGGGACTCGTTTTCCGCACGCTCTGTTGTTGCGTGGTCCAGCTGGCGTCGCCAAGGCGGCGCTTGCCGAATGGGTCGCGCGCTTGGTGCTTTGTGATGAGCGGGCAGCGGCTCCCTGCGGCCTCTGCGCCTCGTGCCAACTGTTGGCGGTGGGCAATCACCCCGATTTGTTGCGCGTCGGTCTCGAGGAGGATGCGCGGCAGGTCAAGATTGAATCGGTGCGCGCGCTGGCCTCGAGCCTAAACATGCGCAGCTACCGGCAAGGGCACAAGGTAGCTATCGTGTCCCCGGCAGACCGCATGAGCACTGGCGCTGCCAACGCCTTGCTCAAGACCTTGGAAGAACCCGCGCCGGACACGCTGTTGGTGTTGGTGGCAGACCAAGTGGAACGCTTGCCGGCGACCATTGCCAGCCGCTGCCAGCAACTGCGGGTAGCTCGCCCGGCACCGGAGATGGCATTGGTCTGGTTGAATGCTCGGGAACGCCGCACGGACTGGCCTGCCTGTCTGGAACTGGCGTACGGCGCTCCCTTGCGGGCAATGGCAATTGCTGCCGGCGGTGGCGCGGCGTTGACGCGCGAGATGTCTGACCTGCTAGACGCCTTGGGTGGGGCGGGGCGGGACCTGGTGGCCGAGGCCGAGCGCTGGACCAAGAGCGGCGCCGCCGAACGTGTGCGCTGGATAGAATTTTGGGCGGCCAAGCGGTTGCGTGAAGCCGGCAGCAGTTCCGGTACGCAGCCCTTGCACTCCGCTGCCATAAGAAGGCATGTTCACGCATTGTTTGCCGTGCATGACCGCTCCCGTGATGCCACCAGTTGGTTGCAACGGGGTTCCGTGAATGCACAGTTGCTGGTGGAAGGCCTTTTGCTGGACCTCGTCCGCGCCGTCCGCAGCCGTCCGACTGGAGGAAGAACCGCATGATGCGACCGCCGAGTTCCAATAAGCCGGGCCTGCTGACGCTCACCATCAAGGACAAGAGCGCTCTTTATCTGGCCTATATGCCTTTCGTACGTAACGGCGGTTTGTTCGTGCCCACCAACAGCAACTATCGCCTCGGTGACGAGGTATTCATGTTGCTCAATCTGATGGGCGAAGAGGAAAAGTTGCCAGTGGCCGGTAAGGTCATCTGGGTAACCCCGCGCGGGGCACAAGGCAAGCGCGTTGCCGGTATTGGCGTGCAGTTCAGCGAACAGGACCGCGGTGCGACGCAGAAGAAGATTGAGAACTATTTGGCCGGCGCGCTCGGCGGCGACAAGCCTACGCACACGATGTAATGCTGGCGCCTGCCGCAAAAGCGGTATGAGCGCTACGCGCCCATGAGGGCAGCGACACCGCCGCGCAACACATAAGCATTGAAACCGCGTTCTGCCAGCAGGAAGGCCCCGGCTGAACTGCGTCGCCCCGTATCGCACACCACTACATAAGACTGGCTGCGGTCGAGTTGGCGCAATTTCAGGCGCATGAAATAGAGCGGGATATTCACCGCACCCGGCACCGGCTGCGCCTGAGCTTCCGCGGGCAGGCGCACATCCAGCAATTGCGCTCCGGCCGATGCCAAGGCCTGCGCCTCGCCGGCATTGGCCCATTGCAACATGGGTTCGTTGAGCAGTTCCTGGAAGTCCTCTTTGCCGAGTCGCATGACGGCGCCGTCCGTCAACATGCTGACGGTAGCGTTGCGCTCGGCCTCTGCCACCAAGGCTTCCTCACCGAAACTGTCGCCAGGACCGAGTTCCGCCAGACGAATTCCTTCGCGGTTCAGTGGCGTTTCACGAGTGACTACGCAGCTACCGGAGACGATGATGTAGAAGTAGTCGCCGGGCTGTCCTTGGCGAACCAAAACCTCACCCGCATTGCAGTTCATACGCTGTAGACGCATGAACAAGGCCTGCAGGTGGGAAGGGGGGATACGGTGGAGCGCCTTGGTCTGGAGGAGCGTGGTCATCCAGTCGTCGCCACCCCCGGCATCCTCATCCGTCGTGGTGATCTCCTCGACTTCATAGATGCCTGTCTGGTCCCAAGTCATCAGGACGTCCAGCGCTTCGGAGTCGATGGCGATGTACTGCACCGCCGTGCGTGCGCGGGCTGAAAAGCGGCGTGGTCTTCCTTCCGCCAGCGCAAATCTGGCCTCTGGCGTACCGCCCGAGATGGTAGCGACGACTGTGCCGTCGTCTACCAATTCCACTTGACCCTTCACGAGGAAGTAGCAGTGACGGTCTTCCTCGCCGCGGCGGAAGAGAATGCCGCCTTCGGGCATGTCTCGCACGCGGGTCTTACGCGCCAAAGCACCCAAGTTTTCGCGCTTCAAGCCATCGAGTGGCGAGAACGTGCGAAGTACCGAGAGCGCAACGAGGTCAGAATTGGTTGTGGCATCCATCCGCGGCGGATGCTAGCACGCACATTCAACCGCGCAATGTGTTCCAGCCCGCAGCCGGTGAGAACCGCGAACCATGTCGCTCTTCCAACGATTTTAATGTCGTCAAACAATTGTCAATGCCGCGCTCGCGGGCGTATTGCAGCGGCCCACCGCGGAACGGTGCATAGCCGGTACCAAAGATGACACCAGCGTCGAGAAGGCCTGCTTCACCGACCACACCATCGTGCAAACAGGCTACAGCCTCGTTCACGAACGCCATCACCAGACGGTCTTGCAAGTCCTCCGGAGGCTGGTAGCCAGTGGGAACCACGGGCTTGAGCGGCTTGCCATCCTTCCACCGGTAAAACCCTTCGCCGGATTTCTTGCCCAGTTTCCCGGAAGCGACCAAAGCCTGCACGCGTTGCGGCCGTGCCCGTTCGCCAAAGGCTGCCGCTAGCACCTTGCCTACGCTCATGCCGATATCCAGTCCAACGGTATCGGCCAGTTCGATGGGCCCCATGGGGAATCCATGTTCCACGGCAACGCGGTCAATCTCCGCGAGGGGTACGCCTTCGTCCGCGGCTAGCATGGCCTCCAGCATGTACGGAGTCAGTACGCGGTTGACGACAAATCCCGGCGCGCTCTTGCATGGCAAGGGTAGTTTGTCGAGCGCGCGGGTGAAGGCGAGGGCAAGTTCCACATTGGCAGGCGCGGTGTCGCGGCCGCGGATGACTTCCACCAACGGCATGCGGGGCACCGGGTTGAAGAAGTGCAGGCCGACCAAACGGGCCGGTTCCGGAAGTTCGCGCGCCAGCTCTTCCAGTACCAAACTGGAAGTATTGGTACAGAGCAGGGCCTCCGGACGCATACGTGGCAAGAGGCTTGCGTAAAGTGCTCGCTTGGCTTCTGCATTCTCGTAAATGGCCTCAATGACTACGTCTGCCGAAGCCGCGCCATCTCCGGTGAGATCCATGCGCAGGCGCGCCGTGGCGGCTTGCAGCCGCGCTGCGTCGCCCCGGGCTTGTTTGCCGAACCATTCCTGCGACCGTTGCAACGCTGGGGCGACGAAGCGCTCCTCGCGGTCCTGCAGTGTCACCTCCATGCCGCGCCAGGCGCACAGGGCCGCGATATCGCCACCCATGACTCCCGCGCCGACAACGTGTACTCGTTGAAAAGAAGTGGTAACCCCGGCGCCCATCGCCTTCATTCGCGTCTGCAGGAAGAACACACGGACGAGGTTTTTGGAGGTGCCAGTACCGAACAGCCGTGCAATGGAGCGTGCCTCGAGTTCGTAGGCTCGCTGCCCACGGCCGCCGGCAGCACGCCACAAGGCCGCCACCGCATAGGGGGCGGGGTAGTGTTCCCGCCGCACCTTGCGGGCGACTTGCGCCTCCAGTTGGCTGGCAAACCAGCCACGGACTCCCGGGAGTCCGAGCAGGCGGTCCAGCAGCGAGGCGCGTCGACGCCGCGGTGGCGCCAACGCCATGGCTCGCGCGGCGGCGCGCAGTTCAGCTACGGGCACGACACGTTCCACCAACCCTAGTTTCAGGGCTTTGTCCGCACGCACAGGGGCACCGGTAAGCATGAGCGGCATGGCAGCGCGGACGCCTATGAGGGCGGGAGCCCGCACTGTGCCCCCGAAGCCCGGGTGGATGCCGAGATTTACCTCCGGCAGACCGAGGCTCGTGCTGCGGTCACTGGAGGCCACGCGGTAGCCGCAGGCGAGCGCCAGTTCCAATCCTCCGCCGAGACAAAAACCATGAATGGCAGCAACCGTGGGGCAGCGGAGAGCGGCGAGTTGGTCCAGCACCTGCTGTCCACCGCGGATGAGTTCCAGCGCCTGTGCTTCCGCGAAGTCGGTACGGAATTCACTGATATCGGCACCCGCCACGAAGCCATTGGATTTACCCGAAAGAATGACCAGCGCCCGCGGGAGGTTCTGCGCCAGCAATGCCAAGTTCGCCGCTAACTCGCGCATCACTTGTTCGGACAGGGAGTTCGCAGGCGCGTCGTGGCGGTCCAGCGTCAACCAGGCAATGCCATCGGCGTCGCGTTCAATGGACCAGTGGTTGGCAGCAGTAGTCATGCAGAACTCCCGGGCTTCACGGTGAAGTCGCAAACCAGCGGACGGTGATCGGAGAACTCGACCGCAGGAATCTCGAAATGGCTAACCTCGATACGATCACTGACGAGGATGAAGTCCAATTCCCAACGCGGTTCGCGACTGGGATAGGAAGGCAGTCCTGCGGTATTCACGCTACGCAGGCCCGCGGCTTCCATGAACAAGTAGATCTCGGCATCGCCCCAGAAAGCGTTGAAGTCGCCAGCCACAATAACGGGCTTGTCGCAGGTTTTGACCAAGCGGTGGAGGTGCCGCAGTTGTTCCTGCCGGTGGCGATACTTCAAGGACAAGTGCACCAGAAAGACCGCACAGTCCTCAAGCTCCAATTCGATAATGAGACGCTTGATGCCGGTATCGAAGAAGTGAAAGCGCTCGCCATGCACGCGCGGCGCGGCGAGGAAGGCATTGCCTTGCTTGCCGATGATGGGCATTCGCGAGTTGAAGGAACCCACACCGTATTTGCAGGCGTAGGCACTGTAGTGCCCGAGCTGCGCGGCGATATGGTCGGCTTGGTTCACACGCTTGGCGCGCATGGAACCCGCGTCCACCTCGATCAGGCCGACCAAGTCCGGATTAAGCTCTTTGAGAAAGGCCGTGATGCCATCCAGAACAGCCGGGTTCCCCCGCAGATACCCGGCCCCGGGCAGGGGCAGATGGAACGCGGCTCCGGTGCCAGTGGCATAACGGATGTTGTAGACGACGAGACGCATTCCACATTGTATGCCCCTGCAGGCTGCGGGCAGTGCGCCAAGACGCTAGACTCGACTGATGGGAACGCCTATTACCGAAGCCAACCCGCTCCGCTTGTTTGTCAGCCACGACTGGGCGGACGACCACGATTACCATCGGGTATTCGAATTCCTGGAAGCCAGAGACCATTTCCATTACCGGAACTGCTCACGTCCGCAGGATCCACGTCCGCCGACGGCTGAGGCTAGGCGTGAAGCTTTGCGAGCACAGATCGCCGGGGCCGAGGCGGTGGTTTTGCTGGCTGCGCACTACGCGCCGAACGCTGAAGCGCTCGAGTTCATGTCGGTATTTGCGCAGGCAGCACGGAAGCCGGTTCTGGTGCTGCGTCACTTTGGTGTTGCCTTGCCGGTTGCAGCGGCTCTGCAGGTAGGTGCAAGTGCACTGCTCGATTGGGACGGGCGTGCCATCGTGGATGCGTTTCGGCGTTATGCCCGCGGCGAAGACACTGCCGGTTGGGACGTCGTGGAATTCACGCTGGATTAGTGGAATTCACTCTTGATTCGCAGTGGGCCCGGCTTTCGTCGATGGTCCTTGCCGCAGAATTGGCACAGAACTGCTTGCGGCCGGCTTCAGGCCTGCTGTGCCTGAATGAACAGCGGAATGACAATGGTGTCCGTCGCGCGCAGGCCAAGCGCTTCGGCGGCTTGCTGTCGGCGGCGGAGCGTCGCGTCGTGGGATTGTCGAGCGTCGGCAGTGGCCCACATTTCCACGATTTGCTGGGCGTAGTGCTGCGCTTGTTGGTCGGAGAGTTTGCGGATGGTTGCTTGGGCGGCGGATTCGCCACGCAGCGGTGCTGCAGTTTGCAACTGCGCCATCAGCTCCAAAAGAGAAGAGCGGACGGACACTGGCAGCTCCGCCACGTCGACGTGGATCAGGTGGCGACAGAAAGCTTCGGTGAGCCGATACTTGATCGGCGCCGAGGTCACCAGTTCACGCGTCGCGGCGTACAAACGCTGCCAGGCCGTCATCATGGGTGGACTAAACCCGTCGTCTCGAGGCCATCATCAGCCGGCTGAAGATACCCACCGGATGCTCCGTCAAGCAGAGCTGGCCAGTGGACCTCTGGCACTTGGGAGTTTCACGGCATGGCGAAAAACCGTTGGTTACCAAGCACCTGCAGCGTTTATATACCCCGCTACGTCAGCTTGCAAGTCGGGGGTGCCAAATCTGTGATGGGCGCCACGATTGATAATTGATGCTATAATTAAGCACACTTACATTCATAGAAACAGGGGGCTGATATGGTGAGTGATGAGCAGGGTCAAAAGGCCGGGAAAACCCGTCGCGCTGCGGTCAACCCCGCGCCCAATCTGGATCTGTTTGGCGACTTCCCTGAAACTCAGGCCACTGAAAAACAAGGGGGGCACGGCAGCGAGCGGCTCGGGCCCGCCATCCGGCGTTTGCAACTAAAGTTGCGCACGGCCACCGACAAGGCTCTGACCGATGAGCAACTGACCACCGCGCAGTTGGGGGCGCTGAACGCGTTAGAGCGCGCGCCTGGCGCCACCAGTGCCGAACTTGCCCGTGCTGCGGGAGTCACAGCGCAGACCATGCACGAAATTATTCGTCTACTCACCACGCGCGGTTGGGTGGAGCGTACCCAAGACCCGGAACACGGTCGCAAGTTGCAGCAGCAGTTGTCCTCTACCGGTCGCAAGGCCTTGCTCGGTGCGCGCCGCCGCGTGGAAAGGGTAGAAGAGAAACTTGCCTCGCCCTTGAAGCCCCATGAACGCATCTTGTTGCTGAGCCTTCTGGAACGTTGTGCCGAGGGCCTTTGAACTATTCGATTCGCGCCACGTACCACTGTAAGCAGCGTGCGGTAACGGACATCGATGGCCCCGTTTGCCGACGCAACTGCAGGGTTCCCCTGCCGAGTGACGTAGCTTTGGGGTAATACCCTGCCTGAATAGGTATAGACCGCAATGAACTAGGCGACAACATGCGGGTCTTCAAGTGGTCACGTGCACTAACGCACGCACCACAAGGTAAGGCACCCAGCATGTTCGGCCTCAAACGTTCAAGGTCACGGCCGGCACAAGAGTTGCTGGCCGCCGTGACTACGGCTACTGCACTGATGCCATTTGGCCACGCCGTGGCAGCACCCACCACGCAATCTGCGCCTTACTCCGCAGGAACGGGTAGCGGCCTCTACGCGACGCTGCCAGCGCTCGACCTTGCGGCCTACGCGGGGAAAGTGGTCTATGTGGACTTCTGGGCATCTTGGTGTGCTCCCTGCCGCCGTTCATTCCCCTGGATGCAATCCACGCAGCAGGCGTTGGCTAATCGCGGTCTTGTCGTTTTGACCGTCAATGTCGATGAAGATCCGCGTCAGGCAGAACGCTTCCTTCAGGAAGTCGGCGGTGGACTACCCGTCGTATTCGACAGCCGCGGCAAGCTCGCCGAGCTCTACCAATTGCAGGGTATGCCCTCGAGCTTTGTCGTCGATCGCCATGGGGTAATCCGCTTCAAACATCGCGGGTTTCGCACCAGCGACCCCGCAAATTACACCGCTGAACTCCGACAACTGCTGGACGAAACCTGAAATCTCCAGCGTCGATTCGTTGATTGAAAATATCTTGAGGTCAAACCGATGAAGTCACTCGTCCGAACCATCGCCTGTCTGGCGGGTAGCGCTGCGCTACTTGGCCTAACGGGCTGCGCCAGTCTTGGGGCCAAGCCCTGGGACCGCGCCATCCTGGCACGCAACACCATGCAACTCGACCGCAATGGCGTCGAAAGCGCATTGGATGACCATATCTACTTCAGCAAGGAAGCCTCCACCGGGGGCCGTGGTATTGGCGGGGGTGGCTGCGGATGCAACTGAACCCAAACGCCGGCGTCGCGACAGCGACACCGCACTTGCGCAAGTCACTTATGCTTGCTGGCTGCGCCCTGCTCATGGCGGCAGGTGCTGCCCACGCCGAAGATACCAAGGACTGGCAGGTCGATTCGGCTGTCCTTTACTACAAGGAATCCGCTGGCCGCGTTCAGGCCATCGAGCCGGTCATCAACGTCAAACACGACTTCGGTGACGAGCACATTCTCGGCCTGAAATTCACTTACGACAGCCTCACTGGTGGTTCGCCCACGGGTGGTGTCGTAGCGACTTCATCGCAAACCACCGTGTCCCCCTCCGGGAAGAGCTACACCACCGTCAAGCCCGGCGATATTCCGCTGGACTCGAACTTCAAAGATCAGCGTTTCGCGCTCGATGGCAGCTGGTCACAGCCGCTAGGCAACGACTTCAAGGTGGCACTCGGCACCGGGTTTTCGCATGAGCGTGACTTTACCGCTGCCACGGCGAATGCTGGGCTTTCCAAGGACTTCCTGCAGCACAACCTGACCGTGAACCTCGGCGTTAGTGGCGAGTACGACCGCATCAACCCGGTTGGCGGAATTCCAGGCGCACTCACCAACGCGGCATTCAATCTGCGTTCGGGCAACGAGAGCCGCAATGGTGTCGGCGGCCAGCTTGGCTTCACCATGGTGATGTCACGCAACTGGCTGCTGCGTGCCAACTTCAATTACGACCGCTCCAGTGGCTACCAAACCGACCCGTACAAGATCGTATCCGTAGTCAGTTCTAACGGCACGGTAGCAGGTTCGCTCTATGAAAGCAGGCCCGACCAGCGCGCGCGCAAGAGTGTTTACGTCGAAAGCCGCGTAGGCCTGAGGAACGATGACGCACTGTCCATCTCTTATCGACGTATGCAAGATGACTGGGGCATTCACTCGGATACCGCCGAGGTGAAGTACCACTACGCCATCGACGACCGCACTTATGTGGAGCCGCATATCCGCTGGTACCAGCAGACTGCCGCGGACTTTTACAGCGTCATGCTGCATTCGGGTGCTGCTGTGCCGACATATGTCTCTGCCGATTCGCGCCTCGGAGCGTTCTCGGCACCCACCGTGGGTATCAAGGTTGGACGTACGGACGAAGACGGTAACGAGCTTTCCGTTCGACTCGACTACTACCAGCAGACCGGCAAGAACGTCGAGAAGGGCCCGGGCATCTTGGCCCCCTACGACCTCTACCCGGGCATGAAGGCCGTGATGCTGCAGGTGGGTTGGCGCTTCGGTCTCTGATGAGCGCGGCGACTAGGGTGGAGGAGGGAGTTCGTGTGGAGCGCCGCCCTGGCGGTCTGCATGCGGCTTGCTTCTCTGCCATGGCCAGCCCCTGCGAGGTGCTGGTGGACACCACCAGCGCCGAATTGGCCTTAGAGGTAGGTTCGCGCGCAGCGCGCGAGGCTTGGCGCATAGAACAGCGCTATAGCCGCTACCAGCCCGAAAGCGTCCTCAGCGCGCTCAATGCGAGCAACGGCAAGCCCGTGGAGATGGATGCCGAGACCACGGCCTTGCTCGAATATGCCCGCCGGTGCCATGTGGAGAGTGATGGTTGGTTTGACGTCACCAGCGGTGTGTTGCGCCGGGCATGGCGTTTTGACGGTTCGCATAACATTCCGGCTGCTGAACGTGTTTCCAAGTTACTTAGCCTTGTCGGCTTCCAGAAGTTAATTTTGGATCCGCCGTTCCTCTCCGTGCCAACCGGCATGGAATTGGACCTTGGTGGCATCGGCAAGGAGTACGCCGTAGACCGCGCCTTGATGCTGGCAACGATCGGTACCACTGCGCCCGTTTTGGTGAACTTTGGTGGCGATCTAGCTTGCCACGGCGTTCCGCAATCGGGGCCCTGGCAAATTGGTGTCGAAAGGCCCGGTGCGCATGCCAGTGCTGCCATGGTGCTGGAGCTAGCCAGCAGCGGCGGTTTGGCGACCAGTGGCGATACCCATCGGTATCTGCTGCAGGAAGGCCGCAGGCTCGGCCATATCCTCAATCCGCGCACTGGGTGGCCCGTGGAAGGCGGTCCAGCGTCCGTGACCGTCGCCGCAGGAAGTTGTCTGGAAGCCGGCACCTTAGCGACCTTCGCGTTGCTGAAGGGTGCTGGAGCGGAAGCGTTCCTTAGGGAACAGGGTGTGCGGTATTGGTTGCTCTAAGCGGGAATAGCCGAGACAAGTAAGAACTCAGGGATTTTGGACGTCTCATTACGGAACCTACACTACGCATAATGTATATTATGTTAAATTAAATATCATTGCCCAAAAGTACGGCAACAACCGGCACCAAGATGCTAGATTTCTGGCACCACCATGCTGAGAAAACCGATGAAAAAATTGCTTATCCGTTCGCTACCCGTCGTTGGCACGACGTCCCTTCTCTTCTCCAGCGCTGCCGTTGCCGGAAGAATGAATGCCGCCGGCACACTGCTCAGCGAAGGTGGCTTTGGGAAGAACGAAACCATCGGGCTACTGGTGTTGGCCGTAGTTGCGGTTGCGGTGATCGTTTACCTCAGACAGCGGCAGCCGAAATAACCTGCGGAACACCGTAAAGCCAGATTTGCTTCATTTTTGCCCAAAGGAGAGATATTCCCCATGAACAAGCCACTTTCCCGATTCCTACCTACGCTTGCAGTGGTGACCGTTATCTTCCCCGGCGCCGCCCTTGCAGGGCATAGCATTGCTGCTGGCACACTGCTCAGCGAAGGTGGCTTTGGAAAGAGCGAAGCCATCGGGCTGCTCGTGGGGGCCTTTGTGGCGGTCGTTGTTGTCATCTATCTCAAGCGGCGGAAGTCCAAATAATCCCCCCAAGCACTGCACAGCGTGCAACTGCTTCATCTCTCGACGCGCTCTAGGTACCCCATGAACCAGTTCTCATCCTTGCTTTCTGCCCTCGCTGGCGCGTCGCTGCTCTATTCAGGTGCTGCCCTTGCCGGCATGCCCCACACCGCTGGCACTTTGCTTAGCGAAGAGGTGCACAGCAGCAACGAGATTGCCATCGTGGTTGGACTGGCTGTCTTTGTAGTTGGCTTCATCGTTTACTTAAGACGGCGCAAGTCGAAGTAAGTTCGAAGCAGTACCCGTGGCGGGCTGGCTAAGCAACCACGCCGAGTTCCTGACGGCAGTGCTCGTCGTGATGGCGTTCTTCACCATTGCGGCGTGGGAAACCTTCGCGCCAAACCATCCGACTCGTCTGGGGCAATCCCGGCGGTGGGTTCGCTCCGGGTCTCTTTACGCTATTGGGCTAATCGCTAGCAGCCTTTGTTTCCCTATCGCCGCCTCCACTGTAGTGGACTGGGCGCAGCTACATCGCGTAGGGCTCTTCAACAACCTGCAACTGCCGACCGCTCTAGCGGTTGTATTGGGTGTGTTGCTAATGGACTTCGGTGATTACCTCACACACCGCGTGATGCACGCAGTGCCGGTGTTATGGCGGTTTCACCAGGTTCACCATTCAGACCTCGACTTCGACTGTGCCACCGATCTTCTACACCACCCCGTAGAAATCCTCGTCACCGGCGTGCTGTATTTTGCGCAGTTGCTTCTCTGGGGGCTGCCGTACGAATCCGTATTGGTATTCGCCCTGCTAGGAATCCTTGCCGGACCTTGGCAACACGGCAATTTGAAGTTACCCGCGGCACTTCAACGAGTTTTGCAGAAGGTACTGGTCACGCCAGAGATGCACCGGGTCCACCATTCGTCCGTTGCTAACGATGGCAACCGGAACTTCTCTATCATTTTCCCGTGGTGGGATAGATGGTTCGGAACCTATGCGAGAGCACCTGTTGATGGTTGGTCCACGCTGCGTTTTGGCTTGGTCGACCGCCAAAACGCTGGCGATGTGACGTTTTTCAGACTTCTGTGCGAACCGTTGGGCGTGATGCCGCCGCTGCGTTTCGCCCGGCAGTTCTTCCGAAAATAATGGCATTGGCAATGGACGCGCCGCCTGCGGCATAGCACTGTCCAAACATGCCGCCGGTGGATTCGCCAGCCGCGAACAAGCCGGGGATAGGCAAATCGGCAGGCCCGAGTACCCGCGCCTCGCGGTCTATGCGAAGGCCTGCTCCCGTCCAGCAAATGACCGCTGGCTTGATAGGCACCGAGTAAAAAGGTGGTTGGCGGATAGGCTGCAACCACTCAACGCCCTTGAAGAAGCGTGTGTCCTTGCCGACATCGCAATCGGTGTTGTAGTGCGCCACCGTGGTCTCGAGCGTTGCCGCGTGAACGCTAAGTGCTTCGGCAAGTTCATGCAAAGAATTTCGCACCGTCAGTTTCCCGCTCCGTGCAAATTCGGCCAACCGGTCCGCCGACCAGTTGGGTGCCGCCGGCTTGTGGGAACTCGAGCGACTAACTTCGTCGAAGATAGCGAAGCATTCGCCAGTAGGCTGCTCCTTTAGTACCTCCGCAAGCACCGAATACTCGGTACGCTCGTTGACGAAACGTC
The DNA here is from genome assembly GCA_943331345.2 of Candidatus Planktophila lacus. Taxonomy (GTDB): domain Bacteria; phylum Pseudomonadota; class Gammaproteobacteria; order Steroidobacterales; family Steroidobacteraceae; genus CAIOHZ01. The sequence continues at coordinate 36,032 of CALQLF020000002.1, forward strand.
TGCCGTGGCGGTTCACAAAAACCAGCCAACCAGGCAGGTACGGCTCCAACTCTCGGTTGAACCCAGAGGTGAGCAGCAGTAATCCACGGTTGTGCCCAGCCAACTCAGCACCCACCTGAAGCCCTAGATCAATACCGTCACCCCGGGAGTGCTTGCTGCCGATGTACCACGCAATGTCCGGGTGACGAGTCGCATCCGGGTAGTACTGCGCCAGCTTTTCGGTATCGTTACCGAAGCCACCAGTAGCCACCACTACCGCACCAGCACGAACAACACCCTCGTCGGTAACGACGCCAGTGACCCTATCCGACTCTTGTAGCAACGTGAGAATACGAGTGTTCAGCGCCACATCGACGGTCTTGCCAACCAGCGAAGCCTCTAGCGCTGCGGCGATAGCTGCGCCATGGCCCGCCGCTCGGTGTCCGCGGGCGACTCCATCTACGCCTGCGACATAGAGATCCTCGACCCGGAACTCGACGCCAAGAGACATCAACCAATCGAGTGTAGGCGCACTGTCCTCGCAAAGCCGGTGAACCAATGACGGCTCCAGCTTGTGCTGATTGACGTTCATGTAATAACTGAACTGCTCCGCAGGGCTATCGTTAATGCCAGCAGAAAGCTGAACACTGGTACCAGCCGCATAGAACACGCCACCCGACAAAGCAGTGCTCCCGCCGAGTTTCCGATCAGCGTCTACGAGCAACACCCGCGCGCCCGCCTCCGCCGCCGTATTCGCTGCCGCCATTCCGGCGCCACCACCGCCAAGCACGATGACGTCGTAGTCGACTTGATTGGCGTGCATCAGTGGTTCCTCAAGCGCCGACAATGACTCTTTGCAGCTATCACTGGACGATGCCAGCCCCAGCCAATCGCCCAATGGCCCCGAGGGTGGTCTGGGCGGCATTCAGCCCGAGCCGGAAGTCGTCGTCCGTGAACGTGCTGAACAGGTCCGTGGGTTGGTGCCAGTGCGGGTCCCAACCGGCACCAATCTCCTTGCCGCGTTCGTTCTCGCGCAAGCTGATGGCAGGCACCACGTCCATGAACGGCACGCTGTCCGTGTTGGTCATGTGCGGGCCGATGGTCGCTGGGTAATCCGTTGCATACGTTTCATTGGCTGAATGAAATGCGACCGCGAGGGCTTGCGAGGCGCCCGCGAACTGGGACTGCGACTGGAACTCAATGTTCACGTCCGCTTCTGGCCGTTGCTGCTTGGCCACAGTGCCGTCAGCCTGCGGCATGCCATGGTCGAACATCATCATGTCGTGCTGAACCATCCCGAGCCACTTAGGTTCCGGATACTTGCCGGAGCCCGGCGGATCTTCTTTACCTTGCAAGGGGCCACGCTGTTCGACATAGGCTCTTGCACCGTTCAGCCCGGTTTCCTCATTGTTCCAGAGAACAAAACGAATGGAGCGCTCCGTACGCACCTCGGGCGCCGAGAAGATTCTGGCAAGCTCCATGACTATAGCCGTGCCCGAACCATCGTCGTTAGCAGCCTCGCCCCAGCCGTGGCCGTCAAAATGCGCGCCGACGATATACATTTCCTCAGGATGTACTGTTCCGATTTTGGTGCAGTAAACCTCCTGTCGCTCGCCCGGAGAGGAGGGCTGTGAATTCAGTGCGCGGAGTTTTTCGTCCGGCTGGAGAAGCGGATCTTTATTAACCCCCGTCACCACTTTTTTACCACGATAGCGACCGCCGCCAACGGCTGCATTGGGCCCTTTGGCAATTGGCGGGCCGCTCGGCAGTTGGGTCTCCGGCGGAAACAGGTAGGTGAGACGTTCCACGTTGCTGCAACCGTAACTGCGCAGTTGTGCCTCGATCCAATCGAGCGCAGCACGGTTGCGGTCGGTACCCTCGCGCCGGTCGCCAAAGGTAGTCAGGCTGTGCACGGTCTCTTTGTATCGAGCGAGGTCAAGACGCGCGACCAGTACCTGCACTGGGTCGGGCACAGATGGCGACACTGGGGCTGGAATACCCTGACCAAAGGCTGGTAGCACCCCGAGACCAAGCGAGGTCAGGACGGAACACAATCGACTGTTCACATGGCACCCCGCGCAGAGTTACTTGGACCAACTTGTTATCTGAATCCGGCGTTAGCGAGTGCAGCGCGACAGTCACCCACTGTCGGCGCCGCAGGCCCATTACTGGTAGCGCAGCGCTTCGATGGGTTGCAGCGAAGCGGCGCGCCTGGCCGGGTAGAACCCGAAGAACACGCCGATGCCCGCGGCCACACCAAAGCCCAGCATCACCGAGCCTGCGGTCACCACAGGCTTCAGTTCCGTAGCATTGGCTACCGCCCGTGCGCCGCCCACACCCACCAACACCCCAATGAGACAGCCGACGAGCGACAGCACAATGGACTCCAGCAAGAACTGCCACAACACATCACGACGGCGTGCGCCGATGGCCATGCGAATACCGATTTCGCGAGTCCGTTCCGTCACGCTCACGAGCATGATGTTCATGATGCCGATGCCGCCAACGATGAGCGAGATGGAGGCGATCGCCCCGAGCAGCAGCTTCATTGCGGCGGTCGTGCTGGCTGCGGCATTCATGATGGAGGTCATGTTGCGGACCGAAAAATCGTCTTCTTGTCCCTCGCGAATGCGGTGCCTATCTCGCAGCAGCGTTTCCATCTCTCCCTGCAACCGGTCCATGACTTCCGGCCCTTCGGCCTTCACTTGGACGAAACGTACGGAGCCGATGACCTGCGTACCAAACACCTGGCGTTGTGCTGTGGTGACGGGAATGATGACCACGTCGTCTTGGTCACGACCATCAATGGCCTGGCCACGCGGCTCCGTCATGCCGATGACGGTGAATGGACTCTGATTAACGCGAATGGTGCGACCAATGGGGCTATCGCCACCAAAGAGATTTTCGGCCAACGACGGCCCAATGACCGCCACACGCGTCGCCCCGCGCACATCCGACTCGTCGAAGGCCTGGCCTTCGGCGAACTTGACCTCGGCGACCGTGAAATAGCCAGGGGTAGTGCCAGTAACGCTGGTGGACCAATTCGTCGGCCCAACCACCACCTGCGCGGCCCCTGGCGAAGACGGCGAGACAGCCACTACGCCGTCCAGATCCTCCAGTGCATCGGCGTCGTCGATGGTCAGCGTCGGCGCGCTACCGGAACCCATGCGTATACCGCCCGCTTGGGGCGCACCGGACACCACCATGAACAAGTTGCTGCCCATGGAAGCGATGGATGCTCGGACGCTGTCCTCCACCCCCTTGCCGATGGCCAGCATCATGATGACGGCACCAACACCAATGACCATCCCAAGCATGGTCAAGGCCGAACGCATGCGATTGGCGGCCATGGCGCGCAGCGCCTCGCCGATGAGCGGACCTATCATTCGTGTCTCCTGAACTCGGGCGGAATGGGCCCGTCGTACTGGATAAGACCATCTTTCAACTGTACGAGGCGCTTGGCCCACGCAGCAATATCCTGCTCGTGGGTCACCACGATCAGTGTCACGCCCTCCTCGCGGTTCAGTCGCTCGAAGAGCCGCATGATCTCCGCGCTGGTGGTCGAGTCGAGATTGCCGGTCGGCTCGTCCGCCAGAACCACGGCTGGCTGGCCTATCAGGGCACGGGCAATGGCAACGCGCTGCTGCTGCCCACCCGAGATGCGGTTCGGGAGACTACGCGCGTAGCCGTCCAACCCCACCTTGGCCAGCATGTCGCGGGCCCGCTGGTTGCGGTCAGAACGCGATACGCCGGCATAAACCAATGGCAGCGCTACGTTGTCCTCAAGGCTACTACGCGCCATGAGGTTGAAGCCCTGGAACACAAAGCCCAGCGTACGGTTCCGCAGTCCCGCGAGTGCGGAGTCGTCGAGTTCGCCCACGCTGGAACCGGCGAGTCGATAAACGCCGTCGGTAGGAACGTCGAGGCAACCGAGAATATTCATCAGCGTCGATTTGCCGGAACCACTGGGCCCCATGATCGCCACGAACTCGCCAGCCTCAATCTGCAGATTGATGCCTTTCAAGACGTGCAGCGTTTCCGCTTCCGTCGTGTAGTCCTTCAAGACGCCGGTGAGTTCAATGACGGCCATCTCAGAACATCCGCATGCGGGGGCCACGGCCGGCATCGCCGGAAATGCCCGTGACTACCAAGTCGCCCGCCTTGAGTGTGCCCGGCAGAATTTCCACGAACCGCTTGTCCGTGGCGGCGGTGCGTACCATCACCCGCTCCAATTCTTTGCCACGCAGCACGTACAAGGGGCGCAAACGCCCTTCCTTGTCGCGCGCAGCGCCGTCCGGACGCTGACCATTCATGCCACCGCCCATGCGACGCTTGCCCGCGCCGTCCGCTTTACCCTTGTCCGCAGCTTCACCCGGCTTGGTGGGGGGCTTGAACCGGAACGCCGCTGCGGGAACACGCAGCACCCCCTTGCGCTCGGAAAGCAGCACATTCACGTAGGCCGTCATGCCTGGCAGCAGTTTGAAATCGGGGTTATCGACGCTGATGACCACGTCGTAATTCACGACGTTCTGCACGGTCTTGGGCTGCAGCCGCACTTCCCGAATGGCGCCTGTGAAGTTGCGATCGGGGTAGGCGTCCACAGTGAACTTGACCCCAAGCCCGGGAGCGAGGCGACCGATATCGGCCTCGGCAAAGCTGCCGTTGATCTGCATCTTCGACAAGTCTTGGGCGATCTTGAACAGCGTAGGCGTTTGGAAGCTGGCCGCTACGGTTTGGCCAATATCCACTTCCCGCGACACCACGACGCCGGACACTGGCGAACGAATGACCGTATAGCCGAGGTTGGTGCGTTCCCGATCGAGTTGCGCGGCCACGACGTCACGCTGGGCTGCAGCACTGGTGGCGAGTTGGCGCAGTTGCTCCACATCTTGCTGCGAGATGACGCCCTTGGCGAATACGGCCTCACCACGCTTCAAATTCCCAGCGGCAAGCTCGGCCTGCGCCGTGGCACTGCGTAAATTGGCCGTCAACTGCCTGACAGCCGCTGAATAGATACGGTCGTCCAACACCAGCAACACTTGGCCGGCCCGAACCCGCTCGTTGAAGTCCGTCCGGAGCTGCCGCACCGTGCCAGAAACCTGCGTGCCCACGTTGACTAGCGTCACGGGGTTCAAGGTGCCATTGGCGGAAACGGTTTCGGTCAGGTCGCCGAGGACCACCGCTTCCGTTTCATACGCCACCTCCTCCTTCTTGCCGCCTTGGCTGCATTTCCAGTAGCCGCCGGCGATAACCACCACCGCCAAGGTCCAGCCCACCCAACGACGCCATGAACGCGCCACGCCATTGCTTGCCAAGATCGTTCCCCTTCAACGTCCGCCGCGGGTTACATACCCGCGGCCCGTGGCATACGCCACTGCTGCCATTAAACCAGCCACTGCCGTGGCCACCATTGCCATGGGTGCAAGGCCCATCCCCGCCGTCGACAGCAGGCCGTGTAATTGTGCACCCAGCACATCGCCGCCGCGGTAAACCGCGGTATCGATGGCGTTCTTCGCCTTGTAGCGACTTTCGGCGTCCGCCACCCCGTAGAGCGAGTCTCGTGCGGGCTTGAACATACCGAATTCTACGGCGCGACGGGCGCAATTGGTTTGCGCCAACATCAGGAGGGACGGGGCGAATACCACGAACACGAACGAAACAGTGCCGAGCAATGCACACAGCACCAAGGTTCCCGCGACCCCCAGACGACGCGACACCCGGCTGAACAAAAACGCAAGGACCAGTGCCGTGAGGTTGATGATGAAGTCCCAAGTCGAGAAGAACACGGTACGCGCCTCCGGCGTGGCGTACGTGGCTTTTACCATTCGCGCAATCTCGTTGTAGGCAATCATGCCTGCCACCGAAGACAGCAAGACCATCGCCGCAATACCCAGCAAAAAGGGAGTGCGCAGCAGCAGAGTCAGCCCCGCCAACAGGCCACCACCCACTGGCGCCTCCTCGCCCGTCGGGGTGCTGCCGCGGGTTTCATGTACCAGCCACAGAATGCAGCCCAGTACGCCGGACAAAATGACAGCCGATACCAAGGTCACCGCGGATAGCCCCAAGCGCTCGACGATGCCGGTCGTCAACATCGGGCCCGCCAGTCCACCGAGACTGCCACCGGCCGCAACAATGCCGAACAGGCGTCCGGACTGCTCCCGGTTCCACGTGTCCGTCATGAAACTCCAGAACACCGACACCACGAACAAGTTGAAGATGGTGATCCAGATATAAAAGACCCGCCCGGCCCAGAGCAGCGCCGCCTGGTCCAGAAATATCCACGCGAAGACCAGCAAGTTCAGGGTGAAGAACGCGTAGCTCAGCGGTACCAACACCCGGCGTCGCAGGCGGGCTACCAAGGCACCAAACAAGGGCACCACGGCGAGCATGACACCGAAAACAATCAAAGCTAGATGCTGGATTTCGCCCTTGGGCAGACCGGCGGCGAGCGAGTCGCGGACAGGACGCACCATGTAGTACGCCGTCAGGAGCAGAAAGAAGGCGAGAAAACTCACCCACAGGCGTGCGCCCTCCCCGGGCGCTACGCCGAGCAAACTCGACAGGCGTTCGCGAAAACGCTGCCGAGCGCCGGATATCACGGCACCTTCCGGTCGATGACGATGCTGAGCTTGCCGGACTTACCGGGTTGCCAAGAAGCCTCGCCGAAGAGGTCACCGCTAGCCGCCACTGGCTGTCCGCTTAGAGACACACGCGCAATGATGGTCAGTTGCTGAGCACTGGACATGGTGCGTCCGGGCATCATCGCATCGGCGTCGGACAACTGAACCTCGAGCGGCAGTTCGTCGGCCATGTGGCGCTTCGCCGCGAACGGCGGGCCTGGCTGCGTCGGGTCTTTCGCTGCCAGAAACAGCGCCGCACCCGGCGGCACCTGCGCCTTCAGGCCCGGTGCTACGGTGACCGTCAGCTCCACTAGCGTTCGCGCCCCCTCCTCGGTCGCAGCCTGCGGCTCGGCACCGCCGGCCACGGCGTCTGCCGCAACACCGCCTAGCTGGGCGATGCTCTGTTCGAGCAACTGCGCCACTTCAGGCGGGGGGTTGAGAGCCAGCAGATGCTGCCAACGTTCGCGGGCCGCTGCGACATCGCCGCGACGGGCTGCCAGCAAGCCACCCAACCAGAGCGCCTTCGGCAGGTCCGGTTGTGCAGCCAAACCAGCCTCAATCAGCGGCGCAGCCTCGCCGTCCAAGGTGGCCGGGTTGGCATTGGTCATCGCCATCGCCAGTTCCAGGCCTACCAAAGGGTTCTGCCGCCCGGTCTGGTCGTATGCCTTGCGATAAGCCTCGGTCGCCTCGTTCCAGCGCCCAAAGCTGGCGTAGCCAGCACCGAGTTGCAGCAAGGCGTCCACGTTGCCCGGTGTGGCATCTGCTGCATCCTCAAGCGCCGCCAACTGCTCTTGAACTGAGGGGCCGGCCGCCGCGGCCGCATTCCAGTCCCAATTGGTGGCACCGAGATAGGTGCCGAAGGCAAGCATGGGCACCAGTACCGCTGCCCCGACCACCGGTAGAACGGAACGGGCCTCGCTACTTTTTGTCCGCACCAGAGGCCAGCAAAGCCAAGCGACGCCCGCTACAGCGAGCAGGAAAGCCAGGAAGATGAACTTGATCATGCTTTGCCATCCGTCGGCCGGCTAGCCGGCTCGTCATTCGCCAGCGAGTCGTCGGGGTCCGGGGCTGCCGTCGCCATCGACCGGGAACGCCGCACCACAATGCGACCTACCAACACCAAGCCCCCCAACAGCAAAACAGCCGGGGCAGCCCAGAGCACCAGCGAACGCGGCTTGTAGAGCACGAAGTCCCCGTAGCGGTCCGTCATGAAGTTGCGGATTTCAGCATCGGTTTTGCCGGCTTCCAGCATGCCGCGTACTTCACGCCGCAAGTCCTTGGCAAGGTCAGCGTCGGAATCGGCGATGGTCTGGTTCTGGCAGACCAAGCAACGGAGTTCTCGATTGATGGACTCATAGCGGGTGCGCAGCACCGGGTCCGTCAAGGTATCTTCGGCGTCCACCGCCAGACTGGAAGCAGACGCGAATAGCAGGGCTGCACCGAGCAAGACGGCACTCCAGGGTTGCCAACGCGTGGCCGTACTGCGTATTGGAGTGTTCATGGCTGGCCTCCCTTGGCGGCAAGTAACTTGGGCTTCAGTTTGGTCTCCCAAGCCTCCATGGTCAGCGGGCCGATGAACTTCGCCAGCACCCGGCCATCCGCACCAATCAGGAAGGTTTCGGGTGCGCCATAGACACCGAAGTCGATAGCGGTGCGCCCGACCGGGTCAAACGCCACGGCGTGATAGGGATTACCTAAGCTGGCCAGCCAGTTACGAGCATCGCCGGCGTCGTCTTTCCAGTCCAACCCAACAATAGGTACCCCGATGACGGGCGCCATCTCCATGAGGGCCGGATGTTCATCGCGACAGGCCGGGCACCAAGTGCCCCACACATTCAAGAGCCACGGTTTGCCGAGCATGGAGGCGGAAGTGAAACGCGCCTCGTCCCCTGCGATGGTGGGCAGGTCGATCGCGGGCGCCATCTTCCCAATGAGTGGCGAGGGAATATCGCTTACAACCAAGTCACCACTGCCAATACGTGCGAGGGCGAACATGAACACGCCGAACAGCGCCAGCACTGCAACGGCAGGCCACAGATACCGGTTGAGCAATTTGCCGTTCATGCTTTAGCCCTCTGCATGAGCGGAATTGCTTGCCACGGCCACTTCTTCCGGACGACGCCGGCGATAGCGACGGTCCGCAGTGGCCAACAAGCCGCCCAGTGCCATGACCAGCGCCCCCAGCCAGATATAGCGAATGAGCGGCTTGTACTGCACGCGTACACTCCAGCGCCCACCACCGAGGTCCTCGCCAAGCGCGGCAAACAGGTCGCGGCCCGGCCCCACGGCAATGCCCGCTTCGGTCATCGGATTGGTCCGCACCCAGTAACTGCGCTTCTGCGGGTGCAGAGTAGCCACCAGGTCGCCGTCATGGCGCACTGTCACTTCGCCTTCAGTGGCGTTGTAGTTGGGCCCTTGCACTGGCTTCAGGCTTTCCAGCTTGAAAACGTAGCCTGCCACTTCGGTGGTATCGCCGACACCGAGCGCGATGTCGCGCTCGATCTTCGAGGACTCCACGCCGGTGACGCCAATGGTAAACATGCCAACGCCGATGTGAGCAATGGTCATGCCCAGCACGGCTGCCGGCAGCGAATGCCCGCCGCGCCAACGCTGCCACGGCTCGTAAAGCGAAGCACCGATGACAAACACGCCCGCCATGAAGCCGACGGCTGCCAGCAGCGTGTAGTGCGATAACCAGACCATGAAGCCCAAGGCCAAGACGGCAGCAACAGCGGCCAGCACTCCGAACACGACCGGCTTCGGTGCCAACCGCGAATGCTTCCACGTGGAATGCATGCCAACCCCAATGGCCACCACCAACGGCACACCTGGCACCAGAAAGATGGCATTGAAATAGGGCGGGCCCACACTGATTTTGCCGAGCGAGAAGGCATCCATGAACAGCGGCCACAGCGTGCCAAGCAAGATGAGCGCTGCCGACACCACCAGCAATACGTTATTCAGCAGCAGGAAGGCCTCGCGCGAGAACAAGCCAAAGCCAGCGGACGACTTCAGCAGTGGCGCCCGCCAAGCAAAGAGCAGCAGCGAACCGATAATGAAAAACGTCAGCAACCCCAGAATGAAGATGCCACGCGCCGGGTCGGAGGCGAAGGAATGCACCGACACCAGCACGCCTGAACGCACCAGGAATGTACCCAGCAGGCTTAGCGAGAAAGCAAAGATGGACAGCAGCAACGTCCAACTCTTGAACAAACCGCGCTTTTCCGTCACCGCAAGCGAATGGATGAGCGCTGTGGACATTAACCACGGCATGAACGAGGCGTTTTCCACCGGGTCCCAGAACCACCAGCCACCCCAGCCGAGTTCGTAGTAGGCCCACCAACTGCCGAGCGCAATGCCCACCGTTAGGAACAACCAAGCCACCGTGGTCCAAGGCCGCGTCCAACGCGCCCACGTGGCATCGAGACGGCCTTCAAACATGGCCGCGCAAGCGAAGGCGAACGCTACCGCGGTGCCCACATAGCCCGTGTAGAGCATAGGAGGGTGCACAGCCAGTGCAACGTCCTGCAGGAGAGGGTTCAAGTCAGCGCCATCGGCCGCCGCAGGAATGAGCCGCAAGAACGGGTTAGAAGTCCCTAGCGTGAAGGACAGAAAGCCAACGCTGACCAACCCGAGAATACCGACGACACGTGCACGGAAGGTTTCCGGCAGGCTCTTCGAAAACAGCGAAACGGCAACGGACCAGAGCGACAGAATGAAGATCCACAGTAGCAGTGAACCTTCATGCGCACCCCAGAGGGCGGAGAACTTGAACAGCGCCGGCAGCGCCGAATTCGAATTGTTAGCGACGTACGCCACCGAGAAGTCGTTCGTCATGAACGCACGGCTGAGCATGGCAAAAGCAGCAGCGACAAATACCGCTTGCCCCACCACTGCAGAATGCGCCGCATCCATCCAGCGCGAGCGGCGTTTCCAACCGCCCATCAGTCCGAAGAAGGTTTGTGCCAAGGCAAGCGCCAATGCCAGGGCGAGCGCGAAGTGACCAAGTTCTGGTGTCATGACTTGCTTGCTCCGACCGCAGCAACTTCGGTGCCGGGCGTGTGGGTCTTCTTCAGGGAGTCGCGGACTTCCGGCGGCATATATTTTTCATCATGCTTCGCCAGTACTTCGTCAGCCACGAACACGCCTTGGTTGTCTAGCTTGCCGTGGGCAATGATGCCCTGCCCTTCACGGAAGAGGTCCGGCAAAACCCCGGAATAACTGATCTTCACGGTGTTCTCGAAATCCGTGACTTCGAAGTTGACCGTGAGGCTGCCGGTTTCGCGGTGGACACTGCCGTTCGGCACCATGCCACCCACGCGGAAGCGCTTGCCGACTGGCACCTTGCCTGCGGCGACTTCCGAAGGGTTGTAGAAATACTGCAGGTTGTCGCGGAATGCCAAGGTGGCGATGCCTGCCGCGAGGGCAACACCGAGCAGCACCGACCCAAATAGCACCAAGCGCTTGCGGCGCGGGGTCATTGCCATCATGCCTCTCCGTATCCGTCGATGGCCAAGCGGCGCAAGGCGCGCTGCAGGGCCGCGGCGTGCCGGCGGCGCGCCATCATCATATTGACCACCAAGGTTCCGATGGCCAACCCAATGCTCGGCCAGACATAGGCGGCATAGCCGCCCATCGCCAACCACTCACCCAAAGACGCCCACTGGTTCATCGCGCACCATCCCGAATCTGTTCCTGCAACCAACGCGCGTTACGCTCGCGTTCAAGGATCTCAGCTCGCAGGCGCGTGCACAGCACCCAAAGCTGGAACAGCGTGAAACCCAGAAACATGACGAGCAAAGGCACCAGCATCTCGGAAGGCATGGAAGGGCGGTCGGCCTTCATGACCGTGGCCCCTTGGTGCAGCGAGTTCCACCAGTACACCGAGTAGTGAATGATGGGCACGTTCACCACGCCAACGATGGCGAGCACCGCGCTGGAACGGTCCGCGCGCTGTAGGTCGTCGTGGGCACTGCGCAGGGCCATGTAGCCCAAGTAGAGAAACAGCAGAATGAGTTGCGACGTCAGGCGTGCATCCCATTCCCACCATGTGCCCCACATAGGCCGGCCCCACAGAGAACCCGTGGCGAGGCAAACGAAGGCGAACGAGGCACCCACCGGCGCAATGGCGGCGGCTGCCGCATGCGCAATCTTCATGCGCCACACCAAACCCACGAACGCGGCAACCGCCATGGTGGTGTAGCAACTGAGTGAGAGCCACGCCGCAGGCGCGTGCACGTAGATGATGCGGAACGCGTCTTTCTGTTGGTAGTCCGGCGGCGCCAGCACCAAGCCGCCAAACAGACCGTAGACGATGCACAGCAACGCACCCCAACCGAACCACGGCGCGAAGCGCCCGGCGATACGGTACACATGGGGCGGCGAGCCGAGCTTATGGAACCAAGTCCAAGTAGCCACATTCACTCCAGGCTGATACGCACGGCCGAGGCGGCAGCCCAAGGCGTGAGGCTCAGCGTCAAGATGGTCAAAGCCGAAAGCAACAACACGGGCCCGCGGGTCGGTTCGCCCAAGATGGCGAGGTCGACACCCCGTGCCCCGAAAATCAGGATGGGCATGGCCAGCGGCAGCACCAGCAGCGACAGCAGCACGCTAGCGCGGCGGCTCCCCAGCGTCAGTGCCGCCCCGGCGGCCCCCAAGCCGCTAAGACACAAAGTGCCGAGGCCGAGCACCAGCATGGTGGTACCAAAAGCGCTGGCAGGCACCGCCAAAGAGGCGCCCACCAAAGGTGCGGCAGCCACCAACGGCAAGCCCGAAACCGTCCAATGCGCCAAGATGCGCGCGAGCACCTGAACCGCCAACGGTTGCCCCGAGATGACCCACTGCTCCAGCGTGCCGTCTTCGAGGTCCGCGCGAAACAGACTCTCCAAAGCCAGCAGCGAGGATAGCAGCGCCCCCACCCACAAAATGCCCGGCGAGATGTCCCTGAGCTGCGACAACTGCGGGCTGAGGCTTAGGGGGAACAAGGTGGTGACAATAAGAAAAAACACCACGGGTTGGAGCATCTGGCCCGGGCGACGGAACGCCAAAACCACGTCTCGACGAAAGGTAGCCGCGCCCGCAGCCAGCATCCCGGTCGGCACCGCTCGCTCCCCCGCGTTCATGCCAACTCCAGGGTGCGCACACCCGGCGCTGGAATGGGTTGGTGGGTGGTAGCCAGCACCACGCCACCCCCCGCTGCGTGTTCGGCCAGCAAACCCGCGAAAAGTTCCACACCCGCCACATCGAGGTTGGTGAACGGCTCATCCAGCAACCACAAAGGCGCCCCGCTCAGCAGGACACGAACCATCGCCGCCCGGCGCTTTTGGCCGGCGGACAACATGCGGGTCGGGCGGTCGGCATGGTCGGCAATGCCCAAGCGGGCAAAAGCGGCATCCAGTTCGGCGTCGGCCACTGAGCGCCGCAGGCCAACCAAATACCGAATGTTCTCGCGGGCGGTCAAGTCCGCCTTCAGTGCCGGTTCGTGCCCGAGGCAGGCCATTTGCGCCCCGAATTCATCGCCCAGACCACGCGTTTCCTGCCCATTCCAGAGCACTTGGCCATCTTCAGGCCAGAGAAAACCGGCGACCACGCGCAGCAGGCTGGTCTTGCCAGCGCCGTTAGGCCCACGCACATGCCAAAAGGTCCCCAGCGGGGCGTCCAAATGGACCCCGCGGAGCACGTGGCGTTCACCGCGCCACAAATGGACGCCTTGGACTTGCAGACCCGTTTGGGTGGGTGCGGTCACTGGGGGCCGAAAGGTTGCCGAAACAGCCTTGGATGATACATCGCGGGCGCCACGGAAACCTGCCCGCGAGCGCCGCAATGCCGCTGCCCACCAACCAGCAAACTGCACATCCCCTTGCATAGTTCAGACGGATTGTCGGACGATAGCGCCTTGGCTATCCTTTCGTCCCGTGAGTCGCCCATGTTCCCACCGCTTCGCGTTGAACCCACCTACCGTAAATTGTCCCTGGCTATCGAGACGCGAATCCTCGAGCGCACGCTCCGCGACGGTGAACCCCTCCCGACCGAAGCGGAGTTGTCGACGCAGTTCGGTGTTCACCGCTCGACGGTACGCGAAGCCCTCCGCGAACTGGAGAGTGTGGGTTTGGTGACGCGGCGCCGTGGCACCAAGCGGCTCGTGGTGACCCGCCCGGGAGCGGCGCGTATTGCGGACACCGTGGGGCGCGCTTTGTCGCTGGAAGACGTGACCGTGCTTGAGGTCTGGGAATCCCTGCACTTGGTCGCCCCGGCAGCGGCTGCCAACGGCGCCCGCCGCCGTACGGCTGCCGACCTCGCTGCCATCGAGGCCGCCTACCAACGCTTCACCGAGGATAGCGCAGACACCACCCGCGCCTTGGTCCACATGCTGGCGTTTTTCCGCGCAGTGACGCGCACCAGCGGCAACCGCGTGCTGATGCTGACACTAGAGCCCTTGCTGAAGTTGATGGAGCCAACACTGGCCCAGATGGTGGCGGGCGTCCCCCAAGCGCGCACGCGCATCACCACGGCACAGCGACGCATTCTCGAAGCCTTGACCGCCCGGGATAGCGAGGCGGCGCGTACTTGGATGTCCCGCTATCTGCGCGACTTCCGGCGCGGTTACGAACTGGCCAACATCTCGCTGGACCAACGAGTAGCTTGGCGGAGCTCCACCCGCTAGGCCTCATCTTGGCCGGTATTGCAGCGGGACTGTTAGCATAGGCGCCCTACCGCCCGGGTGGCGAAACCGGTAGACGCAGCGGACTTAAAATCCGCCGAGGAAACTCTTGCGGGTTCGAGTCCCGCCCCGGGCACCAAAATCCTTATTTTTCAAGGATTTAGGTAGGAATTCGAAGGTGATTTCTAAGTCCCTTCGAGACGTGAAAGCCGAATCGTTCTGATCGGTTCTCGCGGCGCATGCTAGCGGATTGGACGCGCGACAGGGAACAACGTTCCGTCTTCTCGCCTGCGCTACCTGCGCTTTCACTCCGTCGTCGATGGCCCTACACACCGCCCTAACGATCGACGCCTACGCTCTGTTGGTCCTCGCAGATCAGCGTCGCATCCGTGACTACGGACAGTTGCCGCAACTTGCGAAGGATGAGATCGGCCGAGTTCGCGGCGAGACGCTCAAGGACCGCGAGGATCACGAGATCGTCAGAAGACTCCCGTTCACAGCTGACACGCATCGGAGCGACGTTGGACAACGCAAGAATCGCCGCCACGCGCGTCAACGCACCCGGATCGGCATCCACCCTGACCTCGAAGATCGCACGTACGACCGGTTGCGGAGAGACCATCGATTTGACATCGCCCGGGTAAACATCCTGCAGCGGCCGCCGATCATTTGGCATGCGGCGGCCTAAAGGCTGGCAGGATGGCGTGGACCGCGCGTCGCCGCGCTGGTCACGCTACCGCGCGTGCAGCAATTGATGTCCGAATGCCACCTCTCGACCATCGAGCACTGGTGCTCGGTCATGTCTCGATGGCAGGTTTCCCCGCACCCATCTGATAGACAGTGAGTATCTCGTGGGTGACCGTGTCCCGCACTATATTGAACCATTGGCCACATCCGTAGCTGTGACACCAGCGTTCAAACTGAACACCTTTGGGATTCTCACGCTGGAACAAGTATTGCGCCCAGGTCGCATCGTCGACATCCGGCGTGGGCCGCACGACGTGCGACTCTCCGCCAAAAGCGTACTCCGGCTCATCCCTGGGCCCGCACCAAGGGCACGAGATTCTCAGCATGTCGGCTCCAACAGGGACATGGCGTCCCTCCAGATGAGGACGCGGTGCGGATCGGCTCCCTCAATGGCACTGGGCTGGAGCGAGCGAATTGACTAACCTCCGGGTTTAAGCGTCAATGTCTCCATGGCTAACGCAAGCAAGAAGACGCCAACCCGCACAGCTGCCGCCGCCCAGCCGGGTCGGCGCTCCCGCAAGGAGCCCCTGGGCCGCGAGGCCTGGCTGCGTGCTGCCCGCGAAGCGCTGATCCATGAGGGCATCGGCAGTGTCGAAGTCGGACGGCTGGCGCGCAAGCTCAAGGTCACGCGGGGTGGGTTTTACTGGTTTTTCAACAGTCGCAAGCAGCTTCTGAACGAACTGCTGGCGGACTGGGAGCGCACGAACAACGCCGCCTTCAAGGCCGTGCTCAAGCATGCTGGCCGCAATGGCATGACCGAGTTCATGGCCATCGTGGATATCTGGATCAACGAGTCGCAATACAACCCTGCTTGGGATGCAGCGGTCAGGGATTGGGCGCGGCTGTCTGCGTCGGTGGCCAACACCGTTCGTCGGGTCGACGACGAGCGGATCGCTGTCCTGGCACAGGTATTCAAGGATATGGGCTATCCGGACGACGAGTCCTTCGTGCGCGCTCGAGTCACCTACTTCCACCAGGTTGGGTACTACGCGCTCGGCGTACGCGAGACCCGCGAGGAGCGCTTGAAGCTGCTGCCTCTCTATACGCGGACCCTGACTGGCCGCTAATCAGCCGTCGTGCACTGAGTCTTCAGAGCAGTGACGCGACCATGACGAATATCAGAGCCAGCGGACAGACGAGCCGCAGCACCCAGGTGAGCGTGCGTCTGGTGACAGCACTCGCCTGCGCGAACCCCTCATCGAGCAGTGCGGCCGGCAGACGCCAGCCGACGAACACGGCAGTTGCGAACGCGGAGATGGGCAGCAGGATGTTCGACGTCACGTAGTCGATCACATCGAAGAAGGTCCGATCCGCGAACGACGGTATTGCACCCAGCGGGTGCCAATCCGCCGCCACGTTGAATGACAGCAGCGAACCCAGGCCAACGAGAGCGGTCGCCCCGATCGTCACGGCCACGGCTGCGGGCCGGCGTAACCCGAACTTCTGCTCGACGAATGCGACGACGGGTTCGATGCCGGCCAGCGATGGAGTCAGCGCCGCGACCACAAGCAGGACGAAGAACAACGTGCCGAACAGTTGACCACCGGGCATCTGCGCGAAAGCCGCCGGCAGCACCAGGAACACGAGATCCGGCCCCTGGGCCGGATCGAGCCCGAACTTGAATACGAGTGGGAACACAACGACGCTCGCGAGCACCGAAACGATGAGGATCGACATCGCAATCAGCGTCGCCGAACGCAACAGCGAACTGTCCGCCGGCGCGTACGCGCCGTAGGCAATCATCATCGCCATCCCGACGCCCGTGGCGTAGAACGCCTGCCCGACGGCGAGCAGCATGACTTCGCCATCGAGTCGACTGAAGTCGGGCGCAAACGCGAAGCTCAAGCCACGTTGCACGTCCCCAGTCGCCAGCGCGTACACAACGAGGATGCCGAGCAGTCCGAAGAGCAGAGGTGCCCGCCACCGATTCACGATCTCGAGTCCCCTTGCCACGCCGCGCCCCGAAATGAAGCCGAGCAGTAGCAGGAACGCCGCGTACCACGCGGCCATCTGCCATGGGTCGGCAAGGAAGGCCTGCCAGTCCGACTTCAGCATGGCGGGCGTCGCCCCGGAGAGCTGACCGCTTGCGCAACGCCACGCGTACGCCAACACCCAGCCGGCAATCAGGGTGTAGTAGGAGATGATCAGGAAGGTCGAGACCGTCCCGAGGATGCCGATCAGGTTCCAACTGCGTGAGCCGCCGACCTCCGCGGCGACGGCCCCCGCCGCCTGCGCCGGGTAGGTGCGCGAGCGTCGGCCGATGAAGAACTCGGCTGCAAGCAGTGGGATCGCGATCGCAACGCAGGCGACGACGAACACCACGATGAATGCGCTGCCACCCTGCGTGCCGACGAGGTACGGGAATCGCCAGATGCTCCCCAGCCCCACCGCCGCACCGATCGTGGCGAGGTAGAACGCGAAGCCCGACGACCATCGGGACGAGGCACCCGTCACTGGCCGCACCCCTCGCCCCGACGACCGGGCGGCACGCGGCAGCGCCTGATCATGGCGCGGTAGGCTCCAGTGCGAACCGGCGGCCGATGTGTTGCTGCAGCACTGTCAATGGCATCCCCCCCGTTGACAGCAGCTCAGAATGGAACGCGCGAATGTCGAATGCAGACCCCTGCTTCGACTCCACGGCGCGGCGAAGCGCGGAGAGCGCCTGGTCGCCGACCTTGTAGCCGAGTGCCTGCCCCGGAATCGCGGTCGAATAGCGCAGCGTCTCGGAATCGATCTCGGTCTTCGACTGGTAGGTGTTGTCGAACATGTACTGCCGCGCGCGCTCGAGCGACCACCCGAAGTAATTCATGCCCGAGTCGACGACAAGACGGGACGTGAGAAATGCCTGGAGCATGAGGCGGCCGAGGCGATCGTACGGGTCATCGAGCAGACCCATTTCATCGGCCAGGCCCGCGGCATACTCCGCCCAGCCTTCGTGGTACGCGTTGAACCAAAACCCACGCGGCAGCCGGCGGAATGCCGGCAACGACTCATTCTCGAGTTGCAGCGCAATCTCGAAGTGATGTCCGGGCACGAGCTCGTGATAGATGATGGGCACCGCGAAAACGAGCGAGCGATCCTCGAGGCGCGAGCCATTGAAGCGATACTCACCCGTGGGATAGCCCGGCGTAGGCTCCTGGTAGTAACCGAAGGTCATGCCCGCCTCGGCGGCCTCATCTAGCCTGCGCACGCCATAGGGCGAGCGCGGCACCGTGGAGAAGTACTCGGGGATCTTCGGCGCGATGCGCCCCAGGGCTTTGCGATAGCGCGCTGCCACGTCGTCCGGTGTTCGCGCGATGAATCGCGCATCACTGCGCAACAAGTCGCGGATGCCTGAGCGGCCGCCCGGAATTTCGAGCTGCACGGCGATCGCGTCGAGCTGCCCGTTGACCTGCGTCATACGTTGCTCACCGAGTGCCATGACCTGCTCGGGGGTCATCTCCAGCGACGTATGAAACCGCACGAGATCGCGATAGGCATCGCTTCCACCCGGATACTGGCCGAGTCCCACCTGTTGGGGCCCTTCGCGTTCGGCCCGCGCGAGCGCGCGCACAACTTCAGCGCGTGCCGCCTCGATACGTCCGTCGACCCGCCGGCGCACCGCGGAGAGGAAGGGATCGCGCACCTTTGGATCGAGCTCACCGGTACGCGAACCGGTCTGCGCCACGATCTGCGCGAACACCGGACGCAGCGCCTCGAAGTACTGCCTCGCCGGGCCGGCTGCCGGAGCCGGAAGTGCGATGCCCTTAGCCGCCTGCATCCTGAGCTTCCGGTGCGTCGCATCGAGCCGCCCGGCGATGCTGTCGAGTAGTGTGAGGTACGCAGCGCGGTCGGAGACGGTCGCCAACGGGTTGGCGCGCAGCGCCTGGCCCGCGACCGTGAGGTCGAAGGTCGTGTACGTCGTCACCGAGAACTCGTACCACCAGTCGCGCTCCGCACGGGCCTGAAAGTCAAGTGACCACGCCAGGATGTCGGCGGAGAGTCGATCGGCTTCCGCCAGGCCTTCGCGGCGCAGTGAACCCAGCTCGGCGAGAAACCGCCTCGCGACCTTCGCGTTGCGACGCGCTTCAGCAAACGTTCCATGCGGAATCCGCTGCACGACCCGACCCTGCTGCAGTTGCGCGGACGGATCCCTCGCCTCCAACTCCGCCCAGTACGCGGCGACGATTCGGGCGAGCGCAGGGTCGGCGACTCCAGGCGCTGCGGTCTCGCCAGCCTGAACGGTCGCTGCGAGGCACGCGAACATGGTGGCGACGAGTGCAGTGAGGATGCGGGGCATGGAAGGCTCCTTTGGGTAGTCTGGAGTATGACGCAGTCGTCGACCGGGTCCTCAGCCGGCGCGGGCTGGCAGGCTGGAAGAACCGCCGCTCATCGGCCGTTCAGCATGTACTCGCAGGGCGGCTGCCACCGTCCGGCGTGTCACGCCGGTACCAGAACGATCGTCCGTTCGGTCGCCACTGCGCGTCCACCCGCGGGTTGCGGACCTGTGCCGCGCCGAGCCGCGAACGATCCGCCCCCGCAATCGCGTCCAGCGATCGTCGAGGGAACTGCCAACGCCGACCGCTTCGCTCACTGCCACGGCCGAAGCGGCAGGGTCACGGAGCTGCCACCCTCGCCGGTCCGTACGATGAAGCGTTCAGGTCCGCCGTTCGAGTAAACACTGAACCAGTCGCTGTCAGCGCCTGCGATCGCGATCCGGATCCGATGCCCGGGACGCAGCAGCGCAGCGGTGGGCATCAGCGCGAACTCCAAAGTCATTTCCTCGCCGGGACTGACGAGCTGCGCATCGTCGCGACGGAAACTGTGCGGAGCCGGCCCCTGATCGTACGGCAGGCGCTCCGCTGCAGCGGGGCGGCGATGGATGGCACGGAACATGCCCTCCGTCAGGTAGGTGACGCGGCCGTCCGGCGCCACGTCCTCAAGATAGACGAAAACCGCCGGATCATCCGTGCGGCTCGACATGACTAGCTTGACGACCGGCGCGCCCACGAGCTCGGCGGCCTGCTGGATCGGCTCGGAGTCGTAGGTCAGCAGGCGAAGATCGATCTCGCGACGATCCGGATACTGCGGAGGCGTGCCGATCTGTGTCGACCAGCGCGTCTGCTTGCCCGTCCCCACCTTGGAATCGACGTCGTAGTGATCCATGGCCGAAGCGGACGCACGATCCTGCAGCTGGCCACCACTCGTGAAGTGGAGCGTGCGCGATCGTGCATCCTGCACAGGCCAGACCGATGTGGATCGGAACACGCCCGCCCCCAGCACGTAGTAGTGGATCTGACGCGTGGGCGGCTTGCCGGCGAGCCTCTGGCGCACGAACTGGCTCTGCAGATCGAACTGCTCGCTGACAGTCGGCTTGGGATCGGTGACGGAGGGGAAGAACGGATCGGCGTTGCGGAAGTTGTTGTGGTCGTTGCCGGTAATCCAGACGTCCATCGGGGCATCCGGCACGGATCGCCAGCGGGCGAGCGCTGCCTCGGCCGTGCCGCCGTCCATCCACGAGCCCCAGTACTGAACGGGCGTACGGGCGCGTCGCATCCCCTCCACCGCGGAAGCGGGCGACATCTCGAAGAACCCGTATCCGTTGTGGCCGTTGTCATCCCGGAACGAGACGTTCAGCAGGTCGTCAGGCAGCCATCGCATCTTGCCTTGCAGAGCAGTGCGCAACTCGACGAAGTCGCGGTCGGCATCGACCGGCTGCAGCACCGGGAACAGCGCCGCGCAGTCCTCCACCCGCACGATGCAGTCCCGTGTCGCCGTCTGCGGGGTGAAGCCACCCCGGCCGAGATCCATCGCGCGCGTGACCGCGCCCCACTCGGCCAGGAAACCGCGATTCATGACGCCGCCAGGTGCTATCAGGTGCGCGTAGACGTCAAAATCCACCTCGTGAATGACACCGCCGATGATCTCCTTGAGCGCACGCGACGTTGCGAAGTCCGCCGCGTCGGCGGCATACGATTGCCCCGCGACGAACACCCGCCCGTCGCTCCAGGGCTGCACGACGATATGCCGAACGATCTCGTCGATATCAGCGATCTGGTCGGGGCTCAACTCCGTACGGCGCGTACCGAAGGATGCCGTGGAGCCGCGGGTATCGATGCCCACGACCACCACGCCATCCTGCAGCCAGCGCTGCGTTCGCGGCCACGCCCCGAGACCGGCGCGGCCATAGCGCGTTTGCATCAACACGGCCGGCGACCGAGTCGTCGGCGTTCCGTTCGGGAAGTAGACGTTGACCGCGATCCGTACCCCATCGCGCATCGGCACGTAGTACGCCGCGTCGCTGGCACGCAGTTTGGGGCGTTCGGCGTCGCCATGCGCGAGGTCCGGCGAACCCGAGAGGACAGCCCCAAGCACGGCAGCTCCAAGGACGATGCAAGCGCGACTTAGTTTCATTCAATCTCCCGGCGCGCCATCGAGGCACGTGTGTGTGTTCGTCGGCGCTAAACCATGTCGAAATGCCGCAGCATCCAGCCGACGTAACGCGTCGTCGCGTCGAGCACTTCCGGGAAGCTGCGGATGCCATGGCCCGCCGTCGGATAGATCGCAAGTTCACTCGTCACACCGTGCTCCAGCAAACTGCGGTGGAACTCGATCGCCTGCGTCGGGGGTGTATTGCGATCCAGCGCGCCCGTGAGCTGCAGCACGGGCGTCCGAACACGATCTGCGAACATCACTGGACTGCGGGCATGGAACAGCCCATTCGGTGCGGACGGCTGGCCGTCGAGGAACAGTGCGTCGAAGTACGGGATATGGCTGGTGCGGTGCTGGCTGTACCAGTTGGTCACCGGTGAGATCGGCACCGCCGCTGCGAATCGCGTGTCCTGCGTCACCAGCCAGGAGGACATGTACCCGCCATAGCTGATGCCGGTGACCCCGAGTCGCTTCGGATCGGCGATGCCGCGCTCGATCAGCGCATCGACCCCGCAAAGGATGTCATGGGTATCCTCTCCACCCATGTCGCCGCGCACGCGATCGGCAAAGTCACGACAGCGCCCACCACTGCCGCGAGGATTCGGGTAGAGGGAGGCGACGCCATGATCAGCCAGCACCCGCGCACCGCGCAGCCGACCCTGCCAGCGATCGCGGCAGCCCCAGATCGGACCGCCGTGGACGTCGACCACGAGGGGCCACGGTCCCTCTCCTGCTGGCGTGATCAGTACGCCCTGAATCTCCAGACCGTCGCGTCCAGCCCAGACTGAGGTCTGCGCTCGTGAGGTGCATGCGCCGGGTACGCTCGCGGCCTCGCTGGCTAGGGAGCAGAGGACCCGTTGCCCCGCTGCGTCGATCCGGACGAGTTCGGGTGCGACCGCCCAACCTTCCGCCCACATCAACACGCCGCCATCCGGCAGCGGCGCGATGCTGGGATAGAACCCCTGGCCCGTGCGCTCGCTGTTCGCCCAGAGCTCTACGGTTCGGTTCGCGCTGACGTGGACTTCACCGATGACCGTCTCGAGACCACGCATGCCAACATAGATCAGTTCGTCGACGTTGCGCCAGGCGACATGCGTGACTTCAACGCCTCGCGTATCCAATCGGCGCGGGGCAGAGACGCTGTTCGCCCCGGTCTCTACGAGTTGCAATTCGCCGCAAACGATCATCCGATCGCTGCACACCGCATCGATGTAGGCGAGCCTGCTGCCCTGGGGATTGGCTGCCGGCACCCCAAGCTGGTCGGTCACTCGGACAAGGTCGCGCACTTGACCCTCGATGACGTCGATTGCAACCATCCGCGCGGTATACCAAGCCCCCTCATCGTGGGCATCAGATGCAACCGCCGCGATCTGGCCGTTGCCGAGCCAGCACGACTCCCAAACGTTCAGCCTTGCGGGACTCACGCGCCGCAGGGTTGAAGCCTCGACGTCCAGCACCCAGACATGACGCCACAGGTTCTCCGCGTCGCCGCTGTCGAGTGTCGGCAGCCAGGCTGGACCGCTATCGGCGCGTGCATGGGTCGTCACGCCGCCCTGACAACCCGCGAGATCCGCACCGTACCCGGCCACGCCGATCAGCAGCCGACGGCCGTCGGGCGACCATGCCATCGACTCGATGACGCCCTCAACAGGGGGCGCAGACGCCACGCGTCCAGCACGTGAGATCTGCAGCCGGTGATCTCCAGGCGACTGCGCATCGCTCAGAAATGCAAGCGTCGACCCGTCAGGCGACCAGCGCGGCAGACGGCTACCGGCCGGGCAGTTCGGCTCCAGCGCCACCGCACCGTTGGCCGGATCCACCGTGGCGATGCAAGACGTCGGGGCGGCCGCGAGGCTGTCGAACCTCAATCCCGTGAAGGAAACGCGCCGACCATCGGCCGACACACACAGATCCGTGGTGTCCGTGATGCGACCGGACCCCGGTGCGTGCAGGTTTCGGTAGAACTGTTCGACCTCGGCGAACAGCGGTGTCGAGCGAATGTCTCGTTCCATGTCCTGATTACTCACTGCAGCACGACCGTGCGGTTCCCGAACTCGAAGATACGACTCTCCGCGTGCCACTGCACTGCACGGTTGAGCACGACGGTTTCGATCTCGTTGCCGAGCGTCGTGAGTTGCTCCGCCGTCAGCGAATGATCCACCCGCTCCACCGCCTGTTCGATGATGGGCCCCTCGTCGAGATCCTCGTTGACGTAGTGCGCCGTGGCTCCGATCAACTTCACACCACGCTGGTAGGCCTGGTGATAGGGCTTGGCCCCCTTGAAGCCAGGCAGGAACGAATGGTGAATGTTGATCGCCCGATCCTTGAGGGTCCGGCACGCGCCCGCCGTAAGGACCTGCATATAGCGCGCGAGCACGAGCAAGTCACCCCGGACTGTTGAGAACAGATCCAGGATGCGCTGCTCCTGCTCATCCTTGCGACCCGCTGAGATCGGAAAGTAATGGTATGGCAGGCCATGCCATTCGGTCAGGCGGCGCTGGTCCTCGTGGTTGGACACGACGGCCACGATTTCGACAGGGAGCGTGCCGGCGCTCCAGCGGTGCAGCAGACCATTCAAGCAATGTCCCTGCTTCGAAACCGCGATGACCACCCGCGTGCGGCATGCGAGGTCGCGCAGCGTCCACTCGATGCCGAGCGGCCGCATCGCCAGTCCAAAATCGCGCTGGAACAATTCCAAGTCGAGAGCTGCACCTGACGCCACGAACACGATGCGCATGACGGAACGGTTCGACACCGGATCCAGGAAGTGATGGGCCTCCAGGACATTGGCGTACCGCTGCGCCAGGTAGGCCGTCACCGTGGCGACGACACCGACCCGATCGGGACAGGACAGTCGAAGGACGTAGTGCGGTTGGTTCACGTCGCCAGATCTCCCGCGACCTTGTTTCGGGTCGATACAGGGGAGACGCAGCACCACGGCGCACCCTCAATCCGATTGAGGTCTAGCCAGACTGGTGCGTCTTGTCGTCCAGGCGAACACACCCGATGGCCCATCGCCGTCACAGACCACCCACAACCCAATCGCTAAGGGGAACAAGATGAAATCACGTTCATTGAGAGGCGCAGCGCGCCGTACCGGGATCAGGCTTGCGCTGCTGACTGGGGCTACGGTAGCGGCAGTCCCAGTGCCGGCTGCAGAGCCCGGTGGACTGGACGAAGTGGTTGTCACGGCCCGCAAGCGAGCAGAGACCCTCATAGACGTGCCGCTCGCCGTCAGCGCGATCGACGCCTCGACCCTGCAGCAGCAGGGCATCACGAACATCACGGATACGTACAGCCGCGTACCGAACCTCTACTTTACCGCTTCGGGCGGCGCGAGCCCGACATCGGATTACCAGTACCTGACGATCCGGGGCGTTGGCTTCAACGGTGGCCTCGAGCCAGCAGTCGGCGTGTTCCTCGACGGCATGTACCAGCCTCAGATCGGCTTCGACACAAGCTTCCTGGACGCCGAACGAGTCGAAGTACTGCGTGGTCCGCAGGGCACGCTGTTCGGCCGCAACACGCAAGGCGGCGCGGTCAACATCGTGACGCGCAAACCGGGGGAGGAGTTCGAGGGCCGGGTTGAACTCGAGGGTGGGCGCTTCGGCACCTACCGTGGCCTTGTCAGCCTGATGGGTCCCATCACCGAGACCTTGTCCGGCGGCTTCAGCCTGCAGTACGGGTCGACCGACGGATACGCGAAGAACGTCACGCTCGACCGCGAATACTTCTCGAAGCAGCTCGTCGGCCGCGGCACTCTGGTGTGGACGCCCAACGACCGATTCACGGGCACCCTGATCATCGACAGTAGCCGGCGCGACATGAAGGAGATGGGTATCGGCGTGCCCTTGAACTGCGAATGCTACGACGCCCTGGCGGACCAGCTCGGTCCGGACGACTACAAGGACTCCGATGGCGCGCAGCTCAACATCGACTGGAAGGTCTCGGACGACATCACCCTGACTTCGATCACCGGACGCCGCAAGGTCAAGTCGCAGTTCCAGTGGGACTGGGACGCGAAGGTCAGCGACCTGACGCCCGTGACGCTCAACCCGGTCACACAAACGAACGCTCCGCCCATCGTGCCCATCGATCTCGCGCCGCAGCCGATCGTTGCGCGCGGCATATTTCAGTTGCAGTCAATCGAACAGGAGTTCACGAGCCAGGAACTGCGACTTGCGGGCACCGGCAGCATCGACTGGCTCGCTGGCGCCTACTGGTTCAAGCAGGACATGCTGCAGCCGCGATCGGTCGACCTAGGCCTGGCAGGCGCAGGTGTCATTCCGCCGCTCTACATTCGCGAGCGCTTCACGGAAAAGCGCGATGGCTACGCGGGCTTCGGCCAGATCACGTTCCGCCCGATGGAGAAGCTGGAAGTGACGGTCGGCAGCCGCTACTCCAAAGAGAACGTCGATACGGGTGGCGCGCGCGTCATCAACATTTCGAACGTCGCGATTCGCGCGTTCCTGAAGACCAACACCTTCTCTGCGGACAATGTGTCGAGCACTGCCTCCGTATCGTGGAAGTTCGCGCCGAACGTGAACGCCTATGTGACATGGTCGCAGGGCTGGAAGGCGGGTGGCATCAACCGCTATCCGAGCCGCGCGGGTCAGGATCTGCCGTACGAGGATGAAAAATCGACGAACGTGGACCTCGGCCTCAAGGGCGCCTGGCTCGACGGGCGGCTGACCACGAACATCTCGGTGTTCAACGTCGACATCAAGCAGCAGCAGACGCTCAACGTGATCCAGGACCCGAATGGCCTGACGCCGATCTCGGTCATCGCCAATGCCGGCAAGAGCCGCAGCCGCGGCGTCGAGCTGGAAGTCACAGCAGCGCCGACGGATACCCTGCGCCTGGGCCTGTCCTACGGCCTCACCGATACCGAGTTCGAAGATTTCATCCAGTTCGGCGTGGATCGCGCCGGCGATCCGTTCTGGTCGGTGCCGAAGACCAACGCGTCGGCGACGATCGACTGGTCGGTGCCGCTCGGTAGCGGACCAATGCTCGATCTCGGCCTCGCGTGGCAATACGTGAGCAGCTACAACGTTCCGGACGGGGCGACCACGGCGCCCTCGCCTGACCTCGAAAACCGCAACGCAGCGTACAGCCGCGTCAACCTGCGCGCCGGCGTCTCGCTCGACGACGGCTGGGAAATCAGTGCGTACGTGCGGAACCTGTTCGACACGTATGACTACACGCTGATTGGTCGCGATGCGTTTGCGCCTCTCCCGTTCACGTCGGATACCCTCTACGTGGTGCCGCTCGAGCCGCGCAACTTCGGCGTGATCGTCCGCAAGAAGTTCTAGTCGACCGATGCGGGCGTGACTCGCGTCCGTCGTGCCATGATCATGAAGATCACGCCGACGGACGCGAGGATCGCCGCGATGCTGCCGAATGCGGCAGCAAAACCGCGAGCCGAGCCCAGATCGAACAGCGAGCCGGTGAGCCCAGCCAGCAAACCACCGAACCCGAGCGACAGGAACCACAGCCCCGTCGCGAGTGCCACATGGGACGCCGGCGCGAACCGCGCCGCCGCCCCCAGACCGATCGGGCTCAGTAAGATCTCCCCGACGGCGAGCAGCAGATAGGTCGCGACCAGCCACAGCGGCGATACCGCCGCACCCCCGGCGCCATAGGCGCCCGCCGCTGCGATCGCAAGCGCACCGCCACCGGCGATCAGGCCGGCCGCGAACTTGGCGACCGCGTCAGGTTCCGTGCCGCGCCGCCCCAACCGCAACCACAAGACGGCGAACAGCGGAGCCAGCACCACAACGTACGCGGGATTCAGCGACTGGAACCAGGCCGCTGGAACTGCCAGGCCGCCGAGCGAACGATCGGTGAATCGCTGGGCGAATAAGGTGAGCGAGACCCCGGCCTGTTCTCCGGCCGCCCAGAAAACGACGGCGCCGCAAAACAGTCCTGCGAGCTTGCGTACGTTGGCACGCTCGCGCGCGTCGGCGGCATGTCGGTGCAGATAGATGAATCCGCCGACCGCGCACAGGACCACAACCCCAAGGACGCCGCGAATGAGCACCGTAGGAGGGACCGCTTGCACGAGCGCCGAGATCAATAGCGCGGCCAGCAGCAGCGTAGCGATGACTGCGGTGCTCGGCCGGCGCAGCGCATCCCCGGGCTCGGCCAGATGAGGTGCCACCCGGCTGTAAGTGACCAGGGCCAGCCCCATGCCGGCGGATGCAATGGCGTAGCCCGCCCACCAGCCGAACTTCTGCGCGAGACCCGCTGCGAGCAGCGGGCCTCCGACTCCGCCGACGTTGATGCCGACATAGAACAGGGTTAGAGCACCGTCCAGCGAGCGCCCTTCCTGTTGTGCCGCCCGGGCGACCATGGGAACGATACTGGCCTTGAGCGTTCCAGCGCCCAAGGCGACCAGCGCGAGGCCGAAACCGAACATCACCATCCCGCGCGCGCTAGAGAGGATCATGTTGCCAAGCAGCATCGCACCACCGGCCACCCAGATAGCGCGCACCGGGCCGAGTACTCGATCGGCAAGGACACCGCCGGGTAACGCGGACAGGTACACGGTGGCCGCGAACAGCCCGTAGACCGCAGCGGCTTCTGCGTCCGACACGCCGAAGCCACCCGCCGCAGGCGCCGCCACGAGATGCAGCACAAGGATGGCGCGCAGTCCGTAGAACGTGAAACGCTCCCACAGCTCCGTGGTCGCGAGCCACAGGGTGCGGCCCCGCGCGTTCGCGCTCATTGCGCCACCCTGGACGCCGCTGCATTGATTCGATGCGCGCTCACCGCGCGTTGACCGGGAAGGATGCGGGAGGGTTCTCGACGTGGCTGCATGGGGCACCGATGCGATGCCGCAATGCGCGGCCGATGCTTGGAGGACGCGTTGCCGAGGAACAGCCTCAACCCGCACCAGGCTTGCTGCGACGCAGCAGCACCATACTTGACATCGACGCGAGGTGCGTTGATTCTGTTTCCATACACTAGTGTTCGGACATTACTGTCTTGATACCTGTGACTGGATTCATGGCGGGCGCACTCGGGGGAAGCAGGCATGGCAGCAGTAATGGAGGCGACCAACGCGTCACTGGCACTCGCAGGAGGCGGGATCAGTACGCTGTACTCGCACTTTCGTCGACCGCTGCAGCGCTATTTCGCGAGCTATCGCCTCGGACCCGACGAAGCCGAGGACCTGACTCAGGAAGTGTTTCTGCGCCTGATGGGAGAAGGTTGCCCATCCAGTCTGCGCAGCCCAGAGGCCTTCGTGTTCACCCTTGCGCGCAACCTCGTGCGCGACCGCGCTCGTCGCCTCTACATCAGGGCAGGCAATGCGACGGTGCCACTCGAAGACGTGCAGCTGAGGTGCGATGGACCCACCCCTGACGAGGTCCTTGAGCAAGGCGAACGCTTGCAGCGTGCCATGACCTGCCTGCAATCCCTCAAGCCCAACACCCGGCGCGCGTTCCTCCTGCATCGTATTCACGGACACAGTTATGCCGAGATCGCGCGCACGCTCGGTGTATCTGTCAGCATGATCGAGAAGCACGTGATGGCCGCCATTGCCGCCCTGCGAGAGGAGTGACGCGCGGGGGCCCCTGACTCACCATCGCGCTGAGGGGACGATCGGGTGCTGCGTCGTCCGTGAGGCGGCTCCGTTCCAAAGAGAGAATTCGTGTCGAAGTACTCACTCGCAAGCCTCGTTCGGCATTCGCTCACGGGCCATCGTCACTGGCCGCGGGTGCTGCGGCAGGCGGAGCCGCGGCGCTCCTACGACGTGGTCATCGTGGGAGGTGGCGGGCACGGGCTCGCAACGGCCTACTTTCTCGCCAAGAAGCACGGTATCCGGAACGTCGCCGTGCTCGAGAGGACGGCGATCGGACACGGCAACAGCGGGCGCAATACGCAGGTGACACGCTCGGACTATTTCCACCTGCCGAGTTCCCGCTTCTACGAGCATTCCCTGCGCCTCTACGAGGGGCTCTCACAGGAACTCAACTTCAACGTGATGCTCTCACAGCGCGGAAAGATCAACGTTGCGCATGACCCCCACGAACTTGAGATCCTGCGGCGTGCGACCAACGCTTGCCGGATGAACGGCGTCGACGGCGAAATGGTCTCGACCGAAGACCTGTATCGCCTGATGCCCCTCCTGAATCGCCACTGCCGCTTTCCGATCGTCGGCGGCAGCGTCCAGTGGCGCGGCGGCATCAGTCGACATGACGCAGTCGTCTGGGCGTTCGCGCGTGCTGCGACGCAACTCGGGGTCGACATCATCCAGGGCTGCGAAGTCACCGACTTCCTGCGCCAAGGCAGCGCAGTGGCCGGCGTTGAGACGACCCTGGGACCGATCTTCGCTCCGCGCGTGTGCCTGGCCGTCGCAGGTCATTCCACCCAGCTCGCGCGCCTCGCGGGCGTAGAGCTGCCGTTGACCAGCATGTCGTTGCAGGCGATGGTGAGCGAGCCGGTCAAGCCGCTGCTGAACCACGTCGTCCTGTCGTCGAAGGTGCACGTGTACCTCAGCCAGTCGGACCGTGGCGAGGTCGTGATCGGCGGTGGCGCCGACATCTACAATTCCTACGCTCAGCGCGGTGGATTGCCCGTCATGGAGGCGAACCTTCAGGCCACGGTCGAGCTGTTTCCGGCCTTCTCGCGTCTCAAACTCATGCGCCAGTGGGCCGGCACCGTCGACATCTCCCCCGACACGAGTCCGATCATGGGACTGACGCCAGTCGACGGCCTCTACGTCAACTGCGGCTGGGGCACCGGCGGTTACAAGGCGATACCGGCGGGCGGCGACACGATGGCCCACACCCTCGCGACCGGTCGGCCGCACCCCTTGATCGACCGCTTCGACCTCGGTCGGTTCGCGGCGGGTCGACTGATCGATGAAGGCGCAGCCGCCGGAGTGGCGCACTGATGGCGAGCGTGCCGAGGGACCGCAGGGCTGATGGGATGAATGCAGTCCCGACCGGCAGCGGATTGCGCCTTGCGGCGGGGGGCCGCATCGACCGCAGCAGACCGATCACCATGCGGTGGGACGGTCGCGCTCTTCCAGCCTACGACGGGGATACGCTCGCCTCCGCGCTTCTCGCAAATGGAAGCCGTATCGTTGGTCGCGGATTCAAGCTGCATCGGCCGCGCGGAATTCTTTCGGCTGGGGCGGAGGAGCCAAACGCGCTGATCGCGCTCGGCCACGGCGCGTCGCTCGAATCCAGCGCACGGGCCACGCTCGTGCGCGCGCGCGACGGCCTCGAGGCCCGGCCGCAGAATTGCTGGCCGAGTGTCAGGTTCGACATAGGCCGAACCCTCGATTTCCTGTCGCCGCTGTGGCCCGCCGGCTTCTACAACAAGACGTTCATCTGGCCATCTTGGAACACCTACGAGCACATCATCCGTTGGACGGCCGGCATCGGTGAGGCTCCGCGCGAGGCGGACGGCGACCGCTATGAAGCCGTCAATGCGAGCTGCGACCTGCTGGTCGTCGGCGGCGGTGCGGCCGGGCTGTATGCCGCGCTGCTTTCGGCACAGGCCGGGCTCGACGTCGTGGTTGCCGAGCAGGACTTCGCGCTTGGCGGAGCCCTGCTCAGCGAAACTGCGATGATCGACGGCCTGCCCGCGCCCACCTGGGCCGATACGACGGTCGCCGCGCTGGCAGCACTACCCAATGTCCGGATCCTTTCCGCGACGACGGCGTTCGGCGCCTACGATCACGGCTATGTTGGGCTGCTGGAGCGATCGGGCGATCGCGCGGCGTCTTCACCTGTCCGCCACCGCTACTGGCGTCTGCGTACGTCCGCGCTGCTGCTCGCGAGCGGCGCCATAGAACAGCCATGGGTGTTCGAGAACAACGACCTCCCGGGTGTGATGCTGGCGAATGCGGTGCGCACGTACGCGCGTCGCTTCGCCGTTGCAGCAGGACGGCGCGTCGTCGTTGCGACCAACAACGATTCGGCCTACGCCAGTGCAATCGACCTGGCCACCGCCGGCGTCGATGTGCCTGCGCTGCTCGATTCCCGCGCCCGGCCTCCGCAATGGCTTGTGGCCCGCGCCGAGCAGGCGGGCATCGAAGTATTGTCCGGCGCATTTGTCACCCGCGCGCTCGGTGGCTCATCGCTGTCCTCCGTCATCGCCACCACGTTATCGGGCGATCGCGAAATGGCGTGCGACGTACTCGGGATGTCGGCTGGGTTTGCACCCGCCGTGCACCTGTGGTCGCACATGCGTGGCCGCCTTGCCTACGATGCGACGCGTCGCTGCTTCATCCCCGTTGAAGGAAGCGCGCGCGCCTCCGTGGCGGGTGCCGCAGCCGGAACGACCACACTGGCCGATGCGTTTGCCAGTGCCGCACGCGCCGTCGACCGGGAACTCAATCGTCTCGGTCGTCGGACGCCGCCAGCGCAGGACCTACCTGGCGTTGATGAACACCCGATCGGCACAGGCGTCGACGCGCGGCGCGTCTCGCCCGGACGCCGCCGCCGCCAATGGATCGACTTCCAACACGACGTCACCGTTGCAGACGTCGAACTCGCGCTGCGCGAGGGCTTCGATGCGATCGAGCACCTGAAGCGCTACACGACGACGGGCATGTCGGTCGATCAGGGCAAGACCAGCAACCTCAACGCGTTGCTAATCGTCGCTGAACTCACGGGCAAGGCACCCGATGCGGTCGGTACGACCACGTTCCGCCCGCCCTATACGCCGGTCACGCTGGGTGCCATCGCAGCGCGGCAGATCGGCGAGTTCTACGCTCCGCGCCGCCGCCTCCCCGCGCACGACGAACACGTTCGCCTCGGTGCGGCCTTCGAGGAGGCAGGCGGATGGATGCGCCCGGCTTACTACCCACGGGACGGCGAATCGAGACAGGCCACCATTGAACGCGAGGTCCGCGCGGTACGCGCGGCGGCAGGCCTGTTCGATGCATCGCCTCTGGGCAAGATAGAGATTGAGGGCACCGACGCCGCGTGGTTCCTCGACCGCTTCTATATCAACAACGTCACGACACTCGAAATCGGACGCACACGCTACGGCCTGATGCTGAACGAGAACGGCGTGATCATCGACGACGGCACCATCGCACGCATCGGCGAGCGCCACTTCATCATCACGACGACGTCCGGAGGCGCCGCGCGAATCGCCTCCATGCTCGACGAGTGGCGCCAATGCGAATGGCCCGATCGCGATGTAGTCATGACGCCCGTCACGACGCAGTGGGCCACGTTCGCGCTTGCCGGTCCGCGCGCACGGGGCATCCTCGAGAGCCTGCCAACGGATATCGACCTGTCACGCGACGCGTTCCCGCACTTGGCGATCCGCACGGGAGTACTGGCCGGCGTGCCGGTAAGGCTCTACCGGGTAAGCTTCTCAGGGGAACTCGGGTTCGAGATCAACGTGCCGGCCTCCGACGGCGCCAGCTTGTGGCGTGCCTTCGAAGCTGCCGGACGCGACCATCAACTCACACCCTATGGCACCGAGGCTTTGCTGCTGCTGCGCCTCGAGAAGGGCTTTCTCCACGTGGGCCTCGACACCGACGGGACGACGGCACCTTCGGATGTAGGCTGGGGCGAAGTCGCCCTCAAGAAGCAGGCTGACTACGTCGGCAAGCGCTCACTCCTTCGCCCGGAGAACCAGCGGGCTGACCGGCTGCAACTCGTCGGCCTGATCGCCGACGGTGAAGCGCAAGCGTTCGTGCCCGGAGCCCACCTGCGCCTGCCCGGGACGACGGAGGGCAGCGACGGCTGGATCACCTCGGCGGCCAGGAGTCCCACGCTCGGCAAGACGATCGGGCTCGCCATGCTCCGCGGCGGCCGGGCGCGCATCGGCGAAAAGGTTGCCGTGCATGACTTCGACCACACAGGCAGCGCGGAAATCGTCGTCACGCCATTTCATGATCCCAAGGGGGAGCGGCTGCGTGGTTGAGCACTGGACCAGCCTGCAACGAGCCCCCGCGCTCCCTGTCGGTGCGCGGCTGCGCTCTGCAGCGATCACGGTCGAGATACCGCCTCCGCGTGCGTACGTACGCCTGCAGATCGCACGCCGACACATCCCCGACATCGGCGCAATACGCATCGCCGATGTCTCCCTGCCCACAGAGGCGGGCCATTGCGTGGGCGACGACCCCGCCGCGTTCTGGATGTCTCCCGAAGGGTGGCTGTTGACCTCCCGTTCGGTCACGGGCCCGAAGCTGCAATCGATCGCGCATCAGGGCTGCGTCAGTATCTCTGCGGCGGCGGTCGATGTCTCCGATGCGCTGGTCGCAATCGAGCTGCATGGTCCGCGCGGTCGTGAGCTCCTCGCGCGCGGCTGCGGCCTCGATGTGTCGACAAGCGCCCTCGGCGTCGGCCAATGCGTGCGCACGCGACTGGCGCAGCTCGCAGTCATCGTTCGCCCGGTTGCCGAGGACATCGTCGAACTGATCGTCGATCGCGGCCCAGCGGCCTGGCTGTGCGATTGGATCGAAGATGCGGCCACTGGCCTGGACGCCTGACAGCACGAAACACAACGGGAGGAGCGGCCATGACGGAACGTCGCGATTTTCTCAAAGGCGCAGCACTCGGACTCGCGACGACGGCCGTCGCATCGAATGAGGCAATCGCCGCACGCAAGGCACGTGAAGCCGCACCGCCGCTCACGCGCCAGGGTCCCAAGGAGGTTGTGCGTGCGAAGCGCGCCGTCGCGAGCAGCCAGAGCCCGATCGTCACCCAGACGATGCTCGATACCCTGCGGGCCGGCGGCAACGCCGTCGATGCCTGCATCGCAGGATGCATCACGCAGGCGACGGTACAGCCTGAGATGACCAACCACACGGGCACCGTCAGCGCGCTCGTCTTCGAGGCGAAGACGGGCAAGGTGCACTACCTGAACAGCATGGGTACGCTGCACCCCACTCTGCCGCCCTTTCGAACATATCCGCCTGGCGTAGGCGGCGTCGCGGCCGGGTCACCCATGGCCTGCCTGCCGGGATTCATGCCCGGCATGAAAGCGCTGCATGAGCGCTTCGGCACGAAGCCTTGGCGCACGCTGGTCGAGCCGGCGATTCCCTGGGCCGAGGACGGATTTCCGGTAGATGAGTTCCAGCGCGCGATCCTCGACTTCGAGCTCGAAGGCAACACCTTTTTCCCCGCGATGCGTGCGCTCTACACGCCCAATGGCTTCACCCCGTCGGTCGGGGAGAAGCTGCGAAACCCCGCCCTCGCCCGAACACTCAGGAATCTCGCTGACCAGGGCCCGGACTACTTCATGACGGGCCCGTGGGCGCAACACTTCGTCGCGCTCGCCAACCAACTGGGCTGGAAGATCAGCCTCGAGGACCTGTCCGCGAATCCGCCGCGCTGGACCGACCCGATCCGTTTCAAGCACAAAGGCTGGGAAATCGCGCAGCCGGCGCCGCCGGAGCGCCAGGGGCTGTACTGCTGCCTGGTGCTAGGCATGCTCCGCCACCTCGAGGTCTCGAAACTCGGCCACTACACCGAGTCCGCGGAGAGCCTCTGGTACATGAGCCATGCGCTGCGGCGCGCAGCGTTCGAGCTCGGGCACCTGCACGACCCGCAGTACTTCGAGGCGCCGCTCGATGTCTGGATGTCCGAGGACTATATCGCAAGCCTCGCCGCGATCCTGAAGCGCTCGCGCCCCAAGGCCGGCACGGACCTGACGGCGCACGTCCAGCTCACGACAATCCCCGGCTACCTGCAGGCCTTCGGCTGGATGTCAGACGCGTCGGCCCCACCGAACAAGCAACCATCGGGGAGCTGCGAGATCGTATGCGTCGATGCTCAGGGTAACTGGGTGCAGATGATGAACACGCTGCAGTCTGGTGGCATCCCGGGTTTCGTCGTCGACGGCGTGCCGATGGTCGGCAGCCACGCACAGTTCGGCATGGATGCCGCCATCATGGGCTGGCTCGGCATTCCCGGCAGCCGCATGCGCTGCGTCATGAGCAATACCATGGTGCTCAAGGATGGCCGCCCCTGGCTGTCGATGGGATCCCCGGGCAACGTGTACTGCACCGTGCCGCAGATGCTCTCGAACGTGCTCGACTACACCTTCGATCCGTACGAGGCCGCGGTGCTGCCGCGCATGCTCCCCATGACGGACGACTACGCAATCGACATCGAGACTCGAATTCCGGAGCGCGTCGTGCGGGATCTGGCGAAGCTCGGTGGGCGCGTGCGACCTCGGCCACCCTACGACGTCGCGATGGGCTCCTACCAGCAGGCCTGGCGCGACGAGTCAGGCAAGCTCAACGCGAGCACCGACCCGCGCCGAGCGGGCCAGGCCGGTGGCCTGTGAATCAGCGGCGCGTCGGCGTTCGCGCAGACCGCTGGACCGCTCGTCACCGACGCCCCGTTATCGTGATCGCTACGGCACATGATTGCGCGCCACGATGGCGCCAAACACTGATCGCGCGTGCCCGCGCAGCCCCGAACTAGAAACCCCACAGCAGATGTAAGGTTCACGACACATCGGTATCGCCGTCAGGCGTCATCCAGTCGTGAGGCTGACCCAATTGCGATGATCGGTACGAATCGGGACCTACCTGATGGCGGAAGGAATTCGGTCCCGGTGCGGCCTGCTGTTTTGCTTTCAGGCTCTGCACGATCTGGGTAACAAAACGGGTAACTCAGCCAGACCGAAAGATTTAGTTCTTTCGAATCAATCACTTGAAGAGAGAATTCGAGTCCTCTCCCGGGCACCATCCATTAAAACTTAGACTTACGTGCAACCCTGTCGCCGACCGCCGGACAGAATGGTAGGGCGGTCGAGCCTGCCAAGTCAGCGCCTTTAGTTGTCGCTGCGAAAACCTATCTTCGCGTGCGTTCCATCGCAAAACGGTTTGTTCGCTGAGCCACCACAGCGGCACAGGAAAGCCTTAGCCGTACGCTTGATGGTTTGCCCCGAACCGCCGACGATTTCGACATTGCCCGTAACGGCGAACGGCCCATCTTTGGTGGGATCCACCGACAAGGTGCCACCGCACTCCGCCAACGGGGTAGCCTCAATGCGGGCGCGCTCTCCAGTGGCGGCAAACCCGACCGTTTCGTGCGTACCATCGCAAAAGGGCTTGTTCTTGGATTTGCCGCAGCGACACAGCGTGGCACGGAACAACTGCGGCTGATGGGTGAGATCCAAGTCCGCGTGCACCACATACGGCCCGCTTTCCCGCAAACGAATGACGTTGACCTCCGGAGCACTCTCCTGCGGACCGCCATCGTGACGGGCATACGTGATGGCACCCGACGGACAACTTTGAGCGACGTGCACCAGATGCTCGACGGAGGAAGCCTCCGGGTGCAGCCATTTACCCCCTACGTTCGTTGCAAACACCCGCGGAGCACTCAAGACGCAATTACGGGAATGGATGCAGCGCTTCAAGTCGACCTTGATGCTGATGGCCTCGCTGCTCGCTTGGTTCAAATCTTCCTCGGCCGACGGGGTGCTGGCCGCCTGAGCAACCGGAGCCGGTATTGGTACAGAGGCCGCCGCGGCCACTGCCATCGGAGCCCCTAGCGATACCTCATACTTCTCGTGCAGCTTATGCAATTGCTTCGCGCAGCTCTCCAGCCTTTCGGCGATGCCGGGCATCGCCACTTCACTCGCCAGCCTACGCGCTGCAGCTGCCAACTCGTTGGCACGCTCGGCCAGCAATAGCGAAGCGCAAGGCTGCACCAGCAAACCGCCGGCACCCAGTAGCTCGAAGGTCAGACCAGCATTCAGCGGCCCCCCTTCCGCCTTCAAAGGCAACCGTGTCGCCACTTCGCCCACGGCTGTCAGGGCATACATGAGCGAGGTTGCCACCTGAGATAGCCCGGAGCGCAGCGGCTCGGGCTGCGGATTCGGCGCAAACAATTGCACGAAACTGCGCAGCATCAAGGCATAGATAGCATTGCCGAGGTCCACGACCTTGGTGGCTAAAGGATGGGTGATGTGCATATCACCCTCTTGGCCGATAGCGCTAGTCAGTAGCGGGTTGGACGCTGCCGGACGCCCAGGCTCGAAGTCCGGGCGAGCCGTCTTCAATTGCCGGTATTCCTCGACAATACTGAAGAACTTGGCGTAGTGCGATTCCTCGGCGTAATACTCGGCGCCTTCTCCCTGCACCACGATGGCATCGATGGCCTGCTGCGCCGAGGCCAAGCCGGTCACTTTCGTCACACCCGGCAAAGGAAAATGCTGTTCGTCGCACTGACCGAAGCCCTTGCGAAGGGTAATCGGACTTGGTCGGTGACAGAAGGTCCGTGCGAATTTCGCGAACCACCTTGCTGTCGCTGTGGTAGCCCTCGCCGTCTTCAATCACCGCGTCGGTTGGCCTCTCCAGGTACGCAAAGTGCTGGATGGTCGCCTGGTTGAAAGGCGCCAGCGCCAGAATGACGTGGGCCGGGAAGTGCCCCGGGGGCACCGGAAAGTCCGGACGGCCGAAGTTGGGCGACGCACCAAGCGCCGCCAACAGGTTGTTCACCAGCGTGAGGTGCACCATTTCTTCCAGCGCGACAGACCGAATCTTGCCGCGCCAGCGATCGATGGCTGCCAATTCCTGTTCACTGACGCCCTCGTCTACAGAGCGCTTCATTGTGCTCATGGCGTAGATGTAGCCGAGCATGACGGTGTGTTCGAAGGCTGCCCCCTCGGAGAGCAGAAACAGCAGTTCCTCGCGGTCACGGATGACATCGACATTGAAGTCGTCGAATTCCCTCAAGTCCATGAACGCACCCCTGCAAGCAATTGCCGCATTATAGCGCGCGCAAAACTGACCGACTCCGAGCTCTTCTAAGGGCGCAACGGCACCGCAAAGTCCAGCATCTCGTTCAACGCAGCCCAGGCCACGCTCACATGTGTTTCCTTCGGCACCACCCGCCCCTTCACTTCGTAGCCGGCCGGTCCGTCCCTCAGTTGGAGAACTTTCAGCATTTCCAGCGTGTTGTCCACCATCGCGGCGCTCCCCAAGAGTTGCCAAGTTTGCGCCTCTGTCATGCCGGGCGGAACCTTAAAGGGCAGCGGTAGCGCGGGGTCGGGTTGCTCGAGTGAGCCCACCGCGAAATAGATGCGCGGTGCCACCTCGCCCATTTCTACCCGCTTCAGGAAGGCAGCTCGCCCTGCCAAAACGGCACGCCCGTCCCACCAAATGGAAGGACTGAGCACCAAATAGGTCTGGAAGTACTCCGGGTGGGTGAACAGCGCGTGGAGCGCGAACAAGCCACCGAGGGAATGCCCGAACAGCGTGCTACGAGTGCGGTTGATCGGCACCACAGTCTCCACCTTCGCTGCAACCTCCTTATGGATGACCTGCAGCAAGTCATCAGCGCCGGCGTACAGCGCCGCGGCACTCGCAGGCAAAGCCGCAACCTCTTTTCGCCGTTCTGGGTCGATGGTCGGTACCAACTCATTCACGCGCCGCTGCATGAATATGTCGAGATCTTGCTCCGCCTCGGGGTAACCGATGCCGACCACCACGGCAGGTTCAAGCTCTTGGGACATCGCGCGCATCCGCGCGGCGAACGCCCAGGTGCCGAAGTAGCCATCGCCGTCCGTGACATAGATGACGGGGAATCCACCCGCAGGAGGCTTCGTCAACGGCAGCGCAATCTGTATCCGGTAGTCTCGGCCGTTGACTGTCGAGCGGAAATCAATTTGACGACTACTCGGTACGGTTGCCGATTGCAGAGATGGGACGGAAACAGCCGACCCGCCTTCGACGACCGCCGGCGCGGCTTGCACCACACTGACCACCGCGATACCCAACAACAGCGCCACCACTGCAGCCACTTTTCTCATACCCGACCCCTTTCAAAAAAAACGGAGCAGCGGGTAAAAACCCACTGCTCCGCAAGTATCCACCTACCTGAATCCCTTAAAACTTCGCGCCGAACTGAACACCGACGGTCCGGGGTGAAATGAACGACGCTGTGCCGCGCTGCAAGAAACTACCTTGGTTACCGTAGTCGAGGAGTCCCAACTCGTCGGTGAGGTTCTGCCCATACACTTCCACGGTGTACTTGCCGCCAATCTCCACACCGATCTGGGCGTTGATTGTGCTGTAACTCGGCAATTTCACGTGTGGCTCGACCACATCGACGGACGGTGAGAAGCCGGTATAGCGCGTACCAGTATTCGACCATGAAGCACCGCCATAGAGCTTCATGCCGTTAGACAATACCTGCGTGTAGTCCACATTGAGCGTCGACGCCATCTTCGGTACGTAAGGGAGTTCATCGCCCTTGAACGCGCCAAGTCCAGCGGCGTCGTCCTTCAGCTTCGCATCGGTATAACCACCGACGTAGCCGACTCGCAGGTTCTCCGTCACCCTCCAACCGAGGTTCCACTCGAGGCCCTGGCTGGTCGCTGAACCAGAATTTCCATTGATACCGATGGGACCGTTGGGCGTCTGCACCAAGCCCAGAATCTGCACGTCTTTCCAGTCAATCTTGAAGGCCGCCACATCGATGGAAACCTTGCCTCCGGCCAACTGCGTGCGGAAACCAACCTCGTAGTTCTTGGTCGAGTCCGGGAGGAAATTCGGGGGATCCGGAAACGGTGGCGTCGGAAAGTTGGGGCCACCTGGACGAAACCCGGTTGCCACGCGGGCATACAGCAGAGTGTCTTCACCAAGCTTTAGACGTGGCGCAATAGACCAAGTGGTCTTGTTTTCTGAAGAGTTTTTCTTGGGATAGGTGACACCAGCACCGTAAATGATGCAGCAACCCAACTGTACTTGCGACCATTGGTCCACTTTGGTGCTGCGGGCACCAACTGAGACGTCGAAGCTTTCGGTGAAGTGGTAGGTCACGTCAGCGAAGAAAGACTTCTCCTTATAGGAGGAAGGAATAACGCCAGAACCCACGGGCGGATCTACCAAAGTGTCGGTGTTCGCCGCGCTGCGGGCAACGTATACCTGGTCGAGGATGTTTTGCTCACGCGTGAAGAACGCACCAAGCTGCCAATCCAACTTGGCACCGTCGGCGCGCCGATTGGATGACAACCGCAATTCCTGGTTGAACTTGTGAACATAGTCGGTTTGCTGCCCCGCTATGACTACCGGCTGTCCGTAGACGGCACTGCTGAAGAAGTCGCCATAGTTCAATCCCGGCGCGAGATTGGCGTACGAGATATCGGAAGAGAACGTGAGGTCGTTAACGCCGTAACTGGTCGCCGACATCAGCGTCATATCGCCGAAGTCATACTCCATCGTCAAGGCGCCGACCTTCAGTCCTACCTTGGTTGCATTCGGATAAGCACTGTGCCGCGACATGCCATCGGTTCGCTCAAACTTGTTCGCAGGTGGCGTCGCAGGGGTAAGGGCGGCACCCACCACTTCCACTGTGCTGGCAGCGCCGGTCTTCAACGTTTGGTTGAAGTAGGTAGCGCGAATGGACAACGCTTCCGTAGGTTTGGCCAGCACCGAAGCCCGGAGTCCATCCAGTTTGAGCCCATTGATGTTCTTTTGACCCGTGACAGGATCGTCAATATAGCCCGGGGTTTCACCAGTAAACGCGACTACGCGAACGGCCGCCTTGCCGTCCCAGAACGGTACGTTGAGCATACCCTTGCCGAAGGGCTTGCTCTCACCGCCGGAAGTGCTGTTCATGCCGGCGCGCACGGCACCCGAGAAACCGGTCGGGTCAGGCTTGTTGGTGACGTACTTGATGAGGCCGCCTTCGGCAGAGGCACCATAAAGTGTGCCCTGAGGACCACGAAGTACCTCTACGCGTGCCAAATCGAACGAATCGATATTGGCGCTGAAGAACGCGCCGTCGGACTGGGCACTCGACATGAAGAAGGGGACGTCGTCGACCGTGGTTGCTACCGTCGCGCCAACGCTGCCGACGTTCTGGCCGCGAATGATGACGCGAATAGTGGTCGGGTCACCGGCCTGCAGGGAGAGACCCGGCACTTGCTCCATCAGGTCGAGCAGGCCCGAATCGTGGCGCATCTCCATATCCGCCTGCGTCACGGCCGTGATGGACATGGCCACGTCTTTCAGGCGTTCTTCACGTTTGGTAGCGGTAACAATGACCTCGTCGACATCATTGCTGGCAGCGCCGATGGCGGGCAGAGATACCGGCAACCCCGCAAGCAGAAGTGCCGCACGTAACGGGTGAATGACTAGCTTCATTTCTTATTTACTCCCTTAATGACCACGTTCTTGTTGACGCAAACTATCTGTTGAAGACGAAACCTACTGCACTGTTCAACCCCACGGAAGATCAACGCCTTCACGCCCAGGTTCTTAGACCAATGACACCCCAATAACCGAGGTAAGCCACGCCGAGCAGCAAGCCCGTGGCGCAGAAACGGCCATGCCACTGAACCGCAGGACGCGCGGCAGTGGACGGACGCCAAAAAGCCAAATAGACCATGGCAAGCGTAGAAACCGCGAATAGCCAGGTAGCCGCGCAGAAGCCGACTGAAAAAACCGTAGCCGCGCCGAGATTCACCAACATGTCCTCCGCGCCGAGCACGATGAACGCTATGGCACCGAGCAGCGACAGCACCGACAACAATCCGACCACGCGCAGCAGACGATCGGTGGGACGGGACCCACGCACCCAACGGCCCAAGACCCAGAAGGGCGCATAAAGCACGATCGCAAGAACAGCCAACACGAACCAAGCCTCGCCGATCAGTTCCGGGACCACTTGCCAGGCGGACACCTGCCGCAATGTCCCGCCGAAGCCGCCGGAAGCAATGAAAACACCCTCCGCCTGAGGAGTTATCAGCGCCGTCGTCGCCACCGGTTCCTCGTACCCCTTATCGGTACGCCGCAAGGTTCGGCCACCGGCCGAGACATAGTGCTGTACCTCGCCTCCGAACAGCGGAGAAATGACGACTTCGTTTCCACGAACCTCCATGCGCGCTAGCCCCAACACGCGCTCGACGAAACGCATCATCTCGTTACGTGGGGAGTCCGGCCGGTACCAGCCCTCGTAGTTCTTGGCAAACGCTGGGAGGGGTTGCGCGGGGAGCGGCGCCGGCGGGGCGCTACCACGTGTTGCGTAACGGCGAATCGCGTTTTCCAACCTTTGGAAGGCAGCTCCGTTCGCTGAATTGATACTCATGAAATAGCCAACCCCGGCGCTCGGGATATAGGTCATCGACGTCAGTCCACCACTCACCCCGCCGTCATGTCCGTGAAGCACGAAGCCATCGGCCACGGTTGCATAATTGTGCAGGCCGTAACCGACGCTGACGCCATCTTTAGCCGCCCAAGAGCGAGTCGGCACCTCCATCCTATCGACAGAGGCAGAGGAAACCACCGCCTGCTCGCCCACTTTTCCGCGATTCAGATAGAAGGCGAGATACGCCGCCATATCCTTGGCCGAAGCGTTGATGGCACCCGAGGGGCGAACGATGATGTGCCAGTACGGGTAAGCAGTCCTGCCATCCTCATGGTAGAGGGTCGTCGTCGGCAGATTCACCGGTTCGAAGTAGGTAGCCGTACGCATGCCGATGGGACCGAACAGATGTTCTGAAACGTAAGCTTCCAGTGTCTGTCCCGTCACCTTCTCGACCACCGCCGCGGCCATCGTGGTGCCAGCGTTCGCGTAGGACATACGCGTACCCGGCCGCCAACGCGAGCGATGGGAGCCCACATCGAATGTCATCCCTTGGTGAAGGGTCCAGTTCTTCGCCTGTTGAGCGAACTCGCGAATCTTCAGGTCATCCCAACCAGCCGTATGCTCCAGCAGGTCGGCAATCAGGACCGGGTCCGTTGCTTCCCAGGAATTCTCGTAGGGAATATCCGTCACGTAGCGGCTGACGGGGTCGAGCAGCGAAACCCTTCCCTGCTCAACCAGCTGCAATAACGCCAGCGCCGTGAATGCCTTGGAGGTAGAACCAATACGGAACAGGGTGTCCGCAGTAGCCGGTTCTTTGCGCGCGACATTTGCCAAACCCACGGCGCCGACCCACTCCGGGCCGTCCTTCCGCACGATGGCCACCGACACGCCAGGCACGTGCGCCGCGTCGAGGATGGACTGCAACTGTGTCTGCAGCGCAGGCAACGTAGAGGCGACCGGATCCTTGGGGGGTTCCGGCGCACCAACCGCGGGCACGGTAAAAAGCACGACCAATGGCAACAACCAACGGGCGATGGACTTCATGCCGGAAACTCCTGCAACATTCGCTGGATAATTGCGCCAGTGCCTTCGACCAAGGGGTCGACGCAAGGCAGGCCCGTCTCGCGCACGCAACGCGTCAAGTGGGCTTGGCGTTCATCTGCCGTCATCCCCGAAGTATTCAGCGAGATGCCTACACAGCGAATTGCCGGGTTCGTGAGGCTACCGATAGCAACCGTCCGGTCGATGACCTGTTGCAGACTCGGCAAGGGAAAGTCTGGCCAACCACCAATCTGCTGGCGTCGCGGGTCATGACACACGACGAACGCGTCTGGCTGTGTCCCCACCAGCAACCCGACCGTCACCTGCAGATAGCCCGGATGAAAGAGACCACCCTGCCCTTCCACCACGTCCCAATGGTCGACTGGCGCATCCGGCGACAGCACCTCTGCGGCACCCGTCAGAAAATCCGCGACCACGGCATCCAGAGGAATACCACTACCGGCAATCATGATGCCGGTCTGGCCGGTTGCTCTGAAATCGGCTGCAACACCGGCAAGGCGCAATTCTTCCGCAAGCCGCAGTGCGGTGTACTTTTTCCCGCAAGCGCAGTCGGTACCCACCGTCAGTACGCGCATCCCCGTACGCTTGCGTCCCGAACCGACCGGCAAGTTCGCTGGCGGCACCCGCAAGTCCACCAACCGGGCTTCGCCACGCTCCGCAGCCGCCTTCAAGCCCGGCAGGCTTTCGAGACGAATGTGCAGACCCGCCACGATATCCAAGCCGCGCTCTGCAGCCTCGCAGAGCAGTGGCACCCAATTTGCCGGAACACCACCACCTACCGCCGCCGAGCCGATGACGACACTACGAGCGCCCGCAGCGATAGCGGCGGGAAGATCGAGATCCGCGATGCCCACATCGACGGTGCAGCCAGGCAACCGCACTTGCCCGAGGCAGTCGCCGGGGCGCCACTGCGCCAGACCGAAAGCGGTCTTGGCAAACATGGCGCTTTGAATATCGCCAAGGAAGACAACGAAGGGCGGGCGGAATAGTTCTTTGCCAGGCATCGATTCTGTCTCCCCCTGCCCTTCGTCCGACGGGTCTTAGAACTTCGCGCCGAACTGCACGCCAATGGTACGGGGCGCCGTAAACACGCCCGTACCGCGCTGCAAGCGGCTGCCATTATTGGTGTAAGTCAGCACCCCGACTTCATTAGTCAGGTTCTGACCAAACAACTCCACCGTGTACTTGTCACC
This sequence comes from Candidatus Planktophila lacus, assembly GCA_943331345.2. Classification (GTDB taxonomy): domain Bacteria; phylum Pseudomonadota; class Gammaproteobacteria; order Steroidobacterales; family Steroidobacteraceae; genus CAIOHZ01. The sequence goes on from CALQLF020000002.1 coordinate 80,733, forward strand.
AATTTCAAAACCAATCTGCGCATTGATAGTGCTGTAAGTTGGCAACTTCACATGAGGTTCGCTGACATCGGCCGAGGGCGAGAAGTCGGTATAGCGCTTGCCAACATTCGACCAGGAGAGGCCGGCGAACAGATTCGTGCCATCAACTAACGGCCGCTTGTAGTCGACATTCAGTGTCGACGCCATGTTCGGAACATACGGAAGTTCGTCACCCTTGAAGGCGCCGAGGCCGGCGGCATCTTCTTGAAGTTTTGCGTCCGTATAACCACCGACGTATCCCACGCGCAAGTTGTCCGTGATACGCCACGAAAGGTTCCATTCCAAGCCTTGGCTACGCGCTGAACCCGAGTTGCCATTAATACCAATGGGACCATTCTCCGTGGGTACCAGCCCCAGAATCTGCACGTCCTTCCAATCAATCTTGAACGCCGCCACGTCGATGGATACGCGTCCGTCCAGCATCGTCGTGCGGAAGCCCACTTCATAGTTGGTCGTCGAGTCCGGCAGGAAAGTCGGCGGGGTCGGCAAGGCGGGTGTCGGGAAGTTCGGCCCGCCCGGGCGGAAGCCTGTTGCCACACGCGCATAAAGCAGCGTGTTCTCACTCAAGCGGAACCGCGGCGCCAGCGACCAGGTCGTTTTGTTCTCCGAAGAAACGAACTTGGGATACACGGTACCCGGCCCGTACACGATGCAGCAGCCCAAGGACACTTGCGACCACTGGTCCACCTTTGTGGTCCGACCGCCAACTTCGACGTCAAAGCGATCCGTGAGGTGGTAGGTCACATCCGCAAAGACCGACTTCTCTTTGTAGGAGGCGGGAATGATGCCCGTGCCAATAGGCGGATCCACTACTGTCGAGACATTGGCAGCGCTGCGCGCCGTATACCGCTGGTCCAGCATGACTTGCTCGCGCGTGAAGAACGCGCCGACTTGCCAGTCGAACTTGGCCCCCTCAGCACGGTCGTTGGAAGCCAGGCGAAGTTCCTGGTTCAGCTTGTGGACGAAGTTGGTCTGGCGGCCCGCGACCACCACGGGTTGCCCGTACACCACGGCCCCGAAAAAGTCGCCGTAATTAAGCCCCGGGGCTAAATTAAGGGCGGAGATATCGCTGGTGTAAGTGTTGGCGTTTTCGCCATAACTGGTTGCCGACGTCAGCGTCATGTCACCGAAATCATAGTCCATCGTCAACGCGCCCACCTGCATCCTCATGTCCGTATTGGTCGGCCAGAGTGTGGAGTGCTTCATGCCGTTGATACGGTCAAACTTGTTCGGCGGCGGGGCCGCGGGGGTCAACGCCGCCCCTACGATTTCTACATCGTTGTTTTCATCAGCCCGGATGGTCTGATTGAAGTAGGTCGCGCGGATAGACAGTGCATCGGTGGGGTTGGCCAGCATGGAAGCCCGCAAGCCCTGCACTTTAACCCCATTGATGTTTTTGGCGCCGGTGACTGCATCGTCGATATAGCCCGGGGTTTCGCTGGAGAAAGCCACCACACGAACCGCCGCTTTGCCGTCCCAGAAGGGAACGTTGAACATGCCCTTGGCGAAGGGCTTCGAATCTCCCGCCGAGGTACTAAGCATGCCGACGCGAATTGCACCGGAGAGGCTAGAAGGGTCCGGCTTGTTCGTCACGTATTTGATCAGACCGCCCTCAGCAGAGGCACCATAGAGCGTGCCCTGTGGCCCGCGCAACACTTCGACGCGCGCCAGGTCGAATGAATCGATATTGGCGCTGAAGAACGCGCCATTGGACTGGGCACTCGACATGAAGAAGGGAACATCGTCGACGGTAGTAGCGACGGTAGCGCCGACGCTGCCGACGTTTTGGCCGCGGATGATGACGCGCGTCTTACCAGCATCGACGGCCTGTACCGCAAGGCCCGGAACCTGTTCGGTCAAGTCCAGCAAGCCGGAATCATGGCGCAATTCAAGGTCGGCGGCCGTGACAGCGGTAATGGACATCGCCACGTCTTTCAACAATTCCTCGCGCTTGGTGGCGGTCACCACTACTTCATCCACATCATTGCTGGCGGCATAGACCGAACTGACCGTGAACGGCAGGCCTGCGGCAAGCAAAGCAATACGCAGAGGCGTCGTGGATAGGTTCATGAGGGTTGCTCTCTCCAGAATGGAACGATTATGTTGTGAAAAAACCACGCCACTAAAGACAGTTGGATTTTTCATTTTGGCAGTTGCCGAAATGTAACCCTCGCATATGTGCGGATGCAAACAAATTTTTCTATTTACGAAAAAATGAATCCACTCGGTTGCCCTTGCGTCGCCTGCGGACTAAAGTTCTACGTCCATTCAAGACAGCCACCTGTAGAGCCGCATGAGCCAAGTTACCCCCCCGCTCCGCCCAGGCGCAGTATTGAAATCCATCCGTATCCGCCGCGAGTGGACACTGGCGGAGGTCAGTCGCCGAACCGGCTTCCCGGTATCCACACTGTCGAAGATGGAAAACGACCGCGTTTCCCTCACGTACGACAAGTTAATGCGCTTAAGCACCGGGCTAGGCATCGATATTTCACTGCTGTTCGGCGCAACTTCCGAAGAACAAACGCCTTCGACAACGCAGGGCCGACGGAGCGTTACCCGTAGCGGCGAGGGCCGTGTCATCGACTCCCCCAACTACCTCCACACGTATGCGGCGGCGGACTTGCTGAACAAGCGCCTCATCCCCATCGTCGTCGAGCATCGAGCACGTTCCCTCGAAGAGTTCGGTGAACTCGTTCGCCATGCAGGCGAAGAGTTCATTTACGTGCTCGAGGGAGAAGTCGACGTGCATACCAGTCTCTATGCCCCCGTTCGACTCAAGGCAGGGGATTCCATTTATCTGGATAGCACCATGGGGCATGGGTACGTCGCTGCAAGTTCCGGGGTTTGCCGCGTACTGGCAGTATGTTCCGGCAACGAGAGCCAAATGATCGCGGCGGTAGGTGGCGTTGCCAGCGAGGAAGGCACCACGCCTCCAAAAACCAGCGCTAGCCCGCGCCCGGCCACCGCAGCCAAGCGAAAAGCCGCGTCGCGCAAGGCACGGTAAGTGCCGCGGCCCGGCCCTGACAAAAACATTTTCACATCTAGATAATTTTTCGGTATTGTAAATCCACGGGGCTCTAGCCCCTCGTATCCGTGTACCCGGCCCGAATGTGCCCTCACTGGAGTGGACGATGCCTAGTTTCAGCCGCTATTTCCGTCGCCTCACCTGCCTCGTCGCAGGTCTCTTGGCCTTCAGCTTGCCAGTCCACGCTGAAGAAGCAGCCGCTGCGGCGCGCCCACTCGAGCGCGCGGATCTGGAAGCATGGTTGGACGGCATGGTGCCGGCGACCCTCGCCAGTGATGACATCGCCGGCGCGGTCATCACGGTAGTGAAAGACGGCCAGATACTTTTCCAGAAGGGCTATGGCTATTCGGACGTCGCCAAGCTCAAGCCGGTCGACCCGGAGAACACCCTCTTCCGTCCGGGTTCCGTATCGAAGTTGTTCACCTGGACCGCGGTGATGCAACAGGTAGAGGCCGGCAAGATCGACTTGGATGCGGACATCAACACGTATCTGGATTTCAAGATTCCAGCACGTGCGGGCGACGGACCCATCACGATGCGTAATGTGATGACGCACACCACAGGGTTCGAGGAACGGGTCAAGGAGCTCATCGTCAGCGACCCGAAGTACCTGCGCCCACTCGGTGACTACCTTTCGGAATACTCGCCGAACCGCATCTTCAATGCTGGCAGCACGCCCGCCTATTCGAACTATGCGACGGCACTCGCTGGACGCATCGTGGAACGGGTTTCAGGCGAAAGCTTCGACGATTACGTCGAGAAGCATATCTTCGCGCCTTCAGGCATGCAGCACGCCAGTTTCCGACAGCCTTTGCCTAAGGCGCTCCAGCCGCTGATGTCGCAGGGCTACGCCTTGGCTTCCACAGAACCCAAGCCCTACGAGTTCGTGGTTGCTGCGCCTGCCGGCAGCCTCGCCGCAAGCGGTGCCGACATGGCCCGGTTCATGATCGCTCAGCTTGCGTCCCGCGAAGGCGGCTCCCCGGCTTTGTTTTCTGCGGCGACCGCCAAGCAGATGCACGAAACCCGTGCCGCTTACGGCGTTGGTCCGCTGAACCGCATGGTGCTTGGTTTCTACGAGACCAACTACAACGGGCGTCGCGTCATCGCGCATGGCGGCGACACCCAGTTCTTCCACAGCGAGCTCTTGCTGGTGCTGGATGAAAAAGTCGGCATGTTCATTTCGGTGAACAGCGCCGGTAGCCAATCGCGTCTGCGCTCCACTTTCTACGAAGGGTTCATGGACCGCTATTTCCCGGCCGCCTCCGCCGCACCGGTGGTAGCGGGCGTTCCTGAAGCGGTAGCCAAGCAGCATGCCCAACTCGCCGCTGGCACCTACGAGGTGTCACGCCGCCCCGAAACCTCGTATCTCCGGATACTTTCGCTCGTGGGCCCGGCCAAGCTCATCGCCAATGCCGATGGCAGCCTCACCGGTGGACTCATCCCCGGCGCCAACGGCAAGCCCCGGCGTTACGTCGAAGTCAGTCCGTTCGTCTGGCAGGACCCCGCCACTCGTTGGCGGCTCGCGGCAACGGTGGAAAACGGCAAGGTGACACGTTTCACCACGGAAGAAGTCTCGGCCATCATGGTGTGGGACCGCTACCCTGCCAGCCGTGACCCGGCGTGGTTACTGCCAGCAGCCATCGTGGCATTCGTCGCCACCTTGGCTACCGTCCTCCTCTGGCCCATCGCGGCTTGGTCGCGCCGTCGCCATGGCGTGCAGTTGCCACTGCAGGGCCCGGCATTGCTGGCCCATCGGGTTTCGCGCTGGGCGACTTTGGCCTTGGTAGTCCCGACTGTATCGTGGGTTATTTTCATCCTGCTGGCGGCCAGCGGTGAAAACCTGCTGACCGGAGGCTTTGATGGCGTGGTTGTCGCCATTGAGGTGGCGTCCATCCTTGGTTACGTGGGCGGCACCTTGGCGCTGCTGTGGGCTACCCGTCAGGCATGGAGTCTCGGCAGGCCGTGGGCCGCACGCTTGTGGACCTTGGTGCTGGCGCTGTCCGGCTTGGTGCTGTTGTGGGCCGCATACGTCCACCACTTCATGAACTTCTACCTCAAGTACTAAGCCGCGCGGAGTAACCGATGAACAGCCCCCTGCTCCGCAGCCTCGTCGCTGCCCTATTGGTCAGCGCCTTGCCCTCGGCCGCGGTAGCCGAGACATCGGCTGTCACCTACTCCACCGTGCTTCGCCACGGCACGGTCTATGACGGTAGCGGTGCCAAGCCGTTTGTTGGTGATGTCGCGCTGCAGGGAGACCGCATCGTCTATGTAGGCCCGAAAGCCCCGGGCACGGGGACGGTGGAGTTCGACGCCACTGGCAAGGCGGTAGCGCCTGGCTTCATCAACATGCTGGCCCACCCGGAAGAGTCGCTGCTCATCGACAAGCGCGCCCTCAGCGACTTGCGCCAAGGCGTGACGCTGGAAGTGATGGGCGAGATGTCGATGGGGCCGTTGAACGACGCGATGAAGGCCGACTTCCTGCGCGGAGCGGATGCCTCGTTGAAGTCTATCGACTGGACGACACTCGGCGAGTACCTGGAGAAACTGGAACGCAGCGGCATTTCTCCGAACGTTGCTTCCTTCGTCGGCGCAGGTACCGTTCGAACGTATGTCCTCGGCGAAGACAACGTTCAACCCGATGCCACGCAGTTGGCCAAGATGCGCCAACTCGTCCGTGAAGCGATGGAGGACGGAGCGCTCGGTGTTACCACTGCGCTCATCTACAACCCCAACACCTATGCCAAGACTCAGGAACTGGTGTCTTTGGCCACGGAGTCTGGCGCCTGCGGTGGCATGTACATAGCGCACATGCGCAGTGAAGGCGACCGCCTGCTGGAAGCCATCGACGAGACCATCCAGATTGCCCGCGAGTCCGGTGCACCTGCCGAGATTTATCACCTGAAGGTGGCAGGCAAGCAGAACTGGAACAAGCTCGACGCGGTCATCGCCAAGGTGGAAGCGGCCCGCGCCAGCGGCACGCGCATTACAGCGGACATGTACCTCTACCCCGCCGGGGCCACGGGGCTGGATGCCGCGATGCCCGCGTGGGTTCAGGAAGGCGGATACGCCAAATGGGCAGAGCGCCTGAAAGACCCCGCTACTCGCGCCCGCGTGGCGACTGAAATGGACGCTCCCAAGTCCGACTGGGAAAACCTTTACCACGCCGCCGGCCCGGAAGGCATGTTGCTGCTGGCCTTCAAGAACCCGGCACTGCGCCCCTACACCGGCAAAACACTGGCAGAAGTGGCAAAGCTTCGCGGTGTCACGCCAGCGGAGGCCGCCATGCAGCTGGTCGTGGAAGACGGCACCCGCGTGGGCGTGGCCTACTTCCTGATGTCGGAAGACAACATGCGCCGACAGGTGGCGCTACCGTGGCTCAGCTTCGGTTCCGACGCTGGCGCCCCGGCACCTGAAGGCGTGTTTCTGCAGTACGCCGAACACCCGCGAGCCTATGGCAACTTCACGCGTGTGCTCGCGAAGTACGTGCGTGACGAAAAGGTCATCCCGCTGGAAGAAGCAGTACGCAAGCTCACTTCATTCCCGGCAAAGGTACTCTCGCTCACCGACCGTGGCAGCCTCGCGCCAGGCCAGTTCGCCGACGTAGTCGTGTTCGACCCCGCTACCGTGCAAGACCACGCCACCTTCGACCAACCGCACCAGTTGTCTACCGGCGTCACAGACGTTTGGATCAACGGCGTTCGTGCTCTCCAGAACAGCGAGGCGACCCGTCTGCCGAGTGGCCGCGTTGTGCGGGGCCGTGCCTGGCGCGGCGCACCGGGTGGCGGCTGCCGCAAGGAAAGCAAAGACTGGACCTGGGGGCGCTAGCTCCCAGCGTTACAGCACGGTCCAAGGCCGGCCGGGGAAGCGATAAATGACCGGCGTGCAGGTGCCGTCCGTGATGACGGACACCTGTACCGCATAGCCGGCCCCTGGCACGAGGCCGGCCGCAGCCAACCAAGCGTCTTCCATGGGGCCTGGTGGCCCCTGAAACATCACAGCGACGTCATCCCCACGAAACCAAGCCGGAGCGCGGAAGCCTTCCGGCAGTGACAAGGCAAACTCGACCCGCACATTGCCCGCCTCCGGCAGGATGTTGATTACACGAGCAAAGCCGGAAGCCGTCGTGTAGCGACACGGCCCGCCCACCATGAACTCGGCGCGCGACGGCGGCACGGGCGATGGTGCGGTAGCACACCCTCCCAGCAATAACAGCGTAGCCGCGCCGATAACCTGTAAAATATGTGTCAAGTGCGGTTCCTCCCGAGCGCGCCTCAAAGCGAGTGCCGGAGCGCGTATCAGAGGGCATGTTACTCGCCCCGGCAGGACGTTTAGCACTTGGGCGGCTGGGAACTTATTGCCACGTCAGAGCCTCCAAACCCCATCCGGGGAACGAACACAACCAATGAACCGTATTGCCACACTTCTCGCCAGTGCTTTCACCAGTCCTGTGACCGCCAGAGTTTTGACGCTGGTGCTGCTACTCGCCGCCGCGTTCGCACCCGCTGCGGCTCCAGCGAAGGCCAGCTACCCGCGGACCGGCACCGCCATCGCCACAGCACCCCGGGTAACCATCCTCTGTTACCACGAGGTCAGTCCCACCGGCAGCGCGCTAGTACCCGGCTATTCCATTACTCCGGAGTTGCTCCATGAACAACTCACTTGGTTAC
>CALQLF020000003.1 GCA_943331345.2 Candidatus Planktophila lacus
CTACCGCGCCGCTTGGTGTTGTTCGGCACCACCCACGTGCCGCGGCAGTCCCTCGAAGCGGTAGCGGAATTAGCCAAGGTCAGTCAGGTGGTCATGGCGGTGCCAAACCCTTGCCGGCACTATTGGGCAGACCTCTTGCCGGACCGGGAAATGCTGCGGGCGCCCTCGCGCCGCCATGCACCGCGTCCCGGCATGCCGGGTGAGGGCGCGTCGCTGGCGCAGTTGGCTCCCCATGGTCATCCCTTGCTGGCCGGTTGGGGGCGCCAGTCGCGAGATTTCATCCGCCTGCTAGATGAATACGACAGTGCGGCCCAAAGTCGGGCCCGCTTCGACGACCGTCGCGTCGATCTCTTCGATGAGGGCGGCGTGGAACCCGGTGCGCCGTTGCTGGAGCAAGTACAAGCCCGCATCCGCGATCTGGTCCCGGTTGGCGAAAATCCGCCGCCGCCGCTGGCCGCCGCAGATCGGTCCATCGTTTTCCACATCGCCCACAACGCGCAGCGCGAAGTGGAAATCCTGCACGACCAGCTGTTGCGTTTGTTCGCGGAAGGGCTGGCAGGAAAGCCGCTCGCGCCGCGTGAAGTCGTGGTGATGATGCCGGATGTGGCGGCGTTTGAACCCGCCATTCGTTCGGTCTTCGGCCAGCACGAACGCACCGACGACCCGCGTCGCATTCCCTACCGCGTAGCGGATTTGCGTGACCGTGGACGCTCACCGTTGTTGGTCGCCGTGGAATGGCTGCTCGGTGCGCGCACGGAACGTTTCACACAGTCCAGTTTGCGCGCCTTGCTCGAGGTTCCGGCGCTGCAAGCCCGTTTCGGGTTAGCGGCCAGCGATATCCCGTTGGTGGCCCGTTGGCTGGAAGACGCGCGCGTTCGCTGGGGGCTGCATAGCGCTCAGCGTGAATCCCTTGGCCTCGGCGAGGCCGGTGAACAGAACACCTGGGAATTTGGTTTGCAGCGGTTGCTGCTGGGCTATGCCATTGGCGAGGGGCACCTGGAAGCTATCGAGGCCAGCACCGAAGTCGGTGGGCTCGAGGCTGCCTTGCTGGGGCCGGTAGCGGACCTCTTCGCTGCCATTGCGCAGTGGTGGGAACAGGCCCGTGTGAACCGCACACCCCGTGAGTGGGCGCTGGTGCTGCGTTCTCTGTTGCAGCAGTTGTTCAGTGCTTCTGGTGAACCAGACCGTGTCCTGTTGTTGGCGCTAGACGAAGCGCTCTCCACGTGGCTCGAGGCTTGCGAAGACGCGGGCTTCATCGAGTCCGTAGACCTCGATGTCGTTCGCGAGGCCTGGCTCGAAACCGTCGACGACCCGGGCGTTGCCCGGCGCTTTCACGCGGGCGGCGTCACGTTCTGCACCCTGTTGCCGCTGCGTGCCGTCCCGTTCAAGGTGGTCTGCCTGCTCGGCATGAACGATGGCGACTATCCACGCCGTACTCTCCGGACGGACTTCGATCTCATGGCGCGCCCGCTCATGGCTCGCCCCGGCGACCGTTCCGGCCGCGATGACGACCGCCAACTCATGTTGGACGCCTTGCTGTCTTCGCGGCAGCAGTTGTATGTGAGCTGGGCCGGGCGCAGCCCGCGCGATGACAGCGAACAGCCGCCCTCGGTGCTGGTGGCGCAGCTACGCGACTACCTCGCGGCGGTGTGGGGCCCGGCGGCTGTCGAAGAGCGCACCACGGTCCACCCCTTGCAGCCTTTCAGTCGGCGTTACTTTCTGGCCGGGAACCCGCAAGGCAGCAGCGCCGTGTTCACGTATGCGCGCGAATGGCGCGAGGCGTACCGCGCGGAGTGCGCGGCGGTGTTGGCGCCAGCAACCATGCCAGTAGTAGAGACCATGGGCGGAGTTGCCGCAGCTGCGGACCCCGTCCCCGTGGTGTCGCCCACGGCCGAGGAGCTCGCGCGGTTCCTGCAGAACCCCGTCCGTGAGTACTTCAAGTTGCGGCTTGGCGTTGCCTTTCCCCGGCTGGATGAAAACACGCCCGACGAAGAACCGTTTGTCGTGGGGGGTCTGGAAGGTTGGGGCCTCATGCAGGACGTGTTGCGTTCCGTGGAAACCCGGGTCAGTCGCGAACCGCTACCTGTGGTCTCCGGTGCAGTCGAGGACTGGGTTCAAGAGGAGTTGGGTCGCCTGCAGCGTGCGGGTCGCCTGCCCTTGGGCGCGCCCGGCGCAAACTTGCGTATCGCGCTGCAGTCTCGTCTGTCGTCCATGGTGGTTCGCTGGGTGCAAGCGCGACAGGCGGGTGAAGGTGCGCAACTGCTCGCCAGCCGTTTGTGCAACTCCAAGCGCAAATTGAAGCCCGAGAAGTTACTCGGTGCGTGGGTGGAGCTGCTGCAGGCCGGGCAAGCCGGGCAGCAATCGCCACAGCGTTTGGTGGCACCCGACGGCACGTTGTTGCTGAAGCCGCCCGCGGCGGAAACCTGCACTGCGGTGCTACAGGGGCTGGTCACGGCGCGTCAGGTGGGTCTGGCGGGTGCAGGTCCACTGCCGACAGCCATCAAAACGGGTCTCGCCTTGCTGAAAGATGGCGACCCGGGTGTTGCTTACGAGGGCAATGGCTACGAGCAGCGCGGCGAAGTGGAAGATCCCTGCCTAGCGCGGCTCTATCCCGACTACGAATCCTTGCTGGAAGCCGGCCCGTCGCCCGTCGAGGACGTCTCCAGCTTTGCTTACTGGAGCCAGCAGCTCTATGGCGCGTTCAGCGCTTGGGCCGCCGAACAAGGAACGCTGGAAGACTATGCCGGCAGTGAAGCGGCGGTAACGGGAGGCGAAGCGGATGAGTGATTCGCTCAACCCAGCGCTCGACCCGCTTACCTTGCCTCTACGCGGCACGCGCCTCATCGAGGCCAGTGCGGGCACCGGCAAGACGTTCACCATTGCCGCCTTGTATGTGCGGCTGGTGCTGGGCCATGGCGATACGGGGCTGCCCGCACTCCTGCCGTCGCAAGTGCTCGTCATGACGTTCACCAAAGCCGCCACGCGTGAACTTTCGCACCGCATTCGCTCGCGTCTGGTGGAGGCAGCAGCCTGCTTCCGTGGCGCGCAGCCGCCAGAGCGTTACGACGCCTTCCTGCAAAGCTTGCTGGCCGCTTACCCGGACCCTGCCAAGCGTGAAGAAGCCGCTTGGCGTTTGGCCAGTGCGGCGGAGTCGATGGACGAAGCGGCGGTGTTCACCATCGACGCTTGGTGCCAGCGCATGTTGCGTGAACACGCCTTTGACAGCGGCTCGTTGTTCGACGAAGAACTGCAGCCCAACGAAACCGCGTTGCTGCTCGAGGCGGCCGCGGACTACTGGCGACAGCAGGTTTATCCACTCGGCATCAAGGAAGCCGATTTGGTGCTCGGCAGCTTCGAGGATGTGGCCACTTTGGCATCCTCTTGTCGTGGGTTGCTGACGGAAGACTGGTCGGCAACGGAATACGCCACGCCGTTAAGTGAAAGGCTCGACACTTTCCTTGAAGAACGGCAGCAGCTCATCGAGGGCTGGCCGGAGCGTGTGCAGCGGTTGCGGGCTTGGGTAGCGGGCGTGGTGGAAGCCAAGCCTTACCCTTTCCACGGTACCAAGTTTGCCAGCCGTCACTTGCTGAAATGGCTTGGAGAATTGGAGTCGTGGATCGCGGCAGGCGGCATCAGTCGCCCAGCGAAGGACGCGAACTTGCGCCGGTTTACTACTGCATTTCTGGAGACGGTGCGCAACGACAAGGTGTCTGCGGTTCCTTTGCCCCCGGAATGCGCAGAGTTGGATGAATTGCTGGCAGCCGTGGATGCTGTTGCCCCGCTGGACGCCCAAGTACGTGGGCACGCGGCGGCTTCGCTCGCGGCCCGCATGCAATGGCTGAAGCAGCAACAGCGCCGGTTTGGCTTTGCCGACTTGCTCGACCGCTTGCATGCAGCGCTCGGTACGCCGGGAACGGAAGCGGGCAAGGCCTTGCGCGACCGTATCCGCGCACAGTACCCGGTGGCTTTGGTGGATGAATTCCAGGACACCTCCCCACGGCAGCTCGCTATTTTCGACAAGGTCTACTGCCTGGAGGAGAACCGTCAAGACCGGGCCTTGTTACTCATCGGGGATCCGAAGCAGTCTATCTACGCGTTTCGTGGTGCGGACATCTACAGCTACCTTGAGGCGCGTAGCGCGACCGCGGGCCGCCACTACGCCCTGCCGACGAACTTCCGTTCCACAGCGCCCATGGTGGCAGCCGTCAACGCCTTGTTCAGCGAAGCAGAAGTACGTGAACCGCAAGGTGCTTTCAGGCTCGGCAGCGAGTCCGGGGCCGGCTTGCCGTTTGTCGCCGTAGGTGCGCGTGGGCGGCAGGAGACGCTGGTTTGCGTTCAAGATGGCTCGCCACAACCCGTAGTTCCACTCACTTTCTGCACCGATGACTTCTGCGAATCGCAACGCAAAAGCCGCCGTCGCTATGCAAGGCTCGGGGCTTTGCGTATTGCGGCGTGGTTGCATGGAGAAATGGCGGGGTTCCGCGCCGACACTCCTGAAGCGCCAACGGACGTGGCTCCCGTGCGCAGGCTGCGGCCTGCCGATATCGTGGTGCTGGTACGCACCGGCGTAGAAGCGGCCGTCATGCGTCGCGAGCTACGTCGGTTGGGTATTCAGTCGGCGTATCTCTCCGAAGGAGATTCCGTTTTTTCCACGCCGGAAGCCGCGGACTTGCTGCGCGTGTTGCAGGCCATTGCCTCGCCACGCGAAACGCGGCTGGCTCGTGCCGCCTTGGCTACCGGGCTGGTGGGGCGCCGTCTGGAAGAACTGCAGCGCCTTGCCGTCGATGAAGAAGCTTTCGACGCCGCATGCACTAGCCTGCGCGATCTGCAGCAGGTATGGCAAACGCATGGTGTGTTGGCCATGGTGCGCGAAGCCTTGCATCTGTTCGGTGTGCCGGCCCGTTGGTTGGCAGCAACGGATGGCATGGGTGAGCGACGCTTGACGAATATGCTGCAACTAGGCGAGCTCTTGCAGGCGGCGAGCCAGCAGGTCGAAGGCGAAATGGCGCTGGTGCATTGGCTTTCGCTGCAGGTAGCGAACGGCGAAGCGGATACCCCCATGGGCGGTGCCGACGACCCGCAGCTACTGCGGCTGGAAAGCGATGCCGAACTGGTGCGTATCGTCACCATCCACAAATCGAAGGGGCTCGAATACCCGGTGGTGTTGCTGCCGTTTGCCACGCACCATCGTCCCGTCACCGCGCGCTTCACGAAGTTCGTGCGCACCCGGGTGGTCGAAAACGGCGTTGCGCTGCGACGGCTGGAGCTCGCACCCGATAGCAGGGCGCTGGAAGCTGCCGAGTTCGAGCGACAGCAGGAAGATTTGCGCTTGCTGTATGTGGCGCTCACGCGCGCTCGTCATGCGGTTTGGGTGGGCGCCCCCACGCTCTGTTTCGGCAATAGTCCAAAGTGTGTGTGGGCGGGCAGTGCGCTCGGCTACCTGCTCCACGCGAGTGAACCCACGAAGGCAGAGTCGTGCGTCGAGGCCGTGAAGTCCTTCGCGGCGCGGCATGCGGACGTGGCCGTGGAAACGCCTGCTGCGGTAGAGGAACGGGTGCCGCTGGCCGTGGAGCTCGAGGCGGTTTCAAGCGCGAGTGCCCTGGTGCCAGCGCTACCGTATACCGCGGAATTCGAACGCTATTGGACCCTCCATAGTTATTCCGGTTTGGTGCGTAGCGCGCATGGCCCTTCGCATGCCGCTGGCGCGTCCGCTGTTGCTGCCGCCGCGCCTTCGCCCGATACGGATTCGCGGGCTCGGGAACGCCGCAACGACGAACCTGAAGAAGGGCCGCGCGTCGCGCCGTCGCCGGGCACTGGGGATGCACCCGTCTTGGCATTGCTTCCTGCGCGCCATCGGTTCCCGGCCGGTGCCGTGCACGGCGATTTTCTGCACAAGCAGCTCGAGTGGTTGGCGGCAGAAAACTTCGCGCTTGGCAGTGGCAGCGAACAGGCCGCGGCGGTGCAGCGCGAACTGGTGGCGCGCTGCGAACGCACGGCATGGCGTGAGCACTCCGCGGATGTCGTCGAACTGTTGAGCGCGGTGGTGTCGTCGCCGTTGCCCGTATCGAGCAACCCTATGTCGACCAACCCTGCGTCGACCACGCCCGTGACATTGGCGCAGCTGTCGCAGACGGTTCCCGAGATGGAATTCTGGATGCCCGCGGATGGCCTAGTGCCTACCGAAATCGACCAGCTCTGTACACGCCATATCTTGCCGGGGCTGGAGCGTTCCGCCTTGTCTGGCGTCGCGCTGCGCGGTTTGCTGAAGGGCGTGATGGACCTGGTGTTCGAACACGAAGGCCGCTATTGGGTGTTGGACTACAAGTCCAACCGGCTCGGTGCCGACGATGCGGCTTACACGCCCGCGGCGATGGACGAGGCGATTGCCAAGCACCGCTATGACGTGCAGGCGGTGTTGTACCTCTTGGCCTTGCACCGGCAACTGCAAGCGAGGCTCGGCGCGGCTTATCGCCCGAAGGAGCAGTTGGGGGGTGCCATCTACTTGTTCCTGCGTGGCACGGCCGGAACTGCCCATGGCTGCGCCACCATCACCCCGCCTTGGGAGGTGTTGGAGGCGCTCGAGCGTCGCTTGCCGGCGGTAGGGAGCGGGCCATGAATACTGTCTGGCTGAATTCCGAAGCGCAGGCCGTGTTGGCTCGGCTGGAAAGCTGGCGGGAGCGTGGTTGGCTGCGGCGCTTGGATGTGGCCTTCGCGCGTTTCATGGCAGCGCTGCCTGGCCAATGTCCTCCGGAGGGCGGTGCACTGGCGCCCGCCGCACCGCTGCCCTTGTTGTTGGCATCGGCGCTGTTATCGAAGCTGGAAGGCCGTGGACACTGTTGCTTGCCCCTGCAGGAACTGGTTGACGGCAGCGGTGAGTTGCTCGGTTTCGAGCCGGAGGCCTTGGCGGAATTGCGCGCTTGGTGGTCCGCGCTCACCGCCGCCAACCCCGCTTGGTACGAACACTGGCTGGTGGACGCCGCGCCGGAGTTGCTGCCCGCAGGGAGTGCTGCAGTGGCCCCTTTGGTTTGGCGTCATGGTCGGCTTTACCTGCGCCGTTTCTGGAATGGCGAGCGGCGCGTGGCACAAGACCTCTTGGCCCGCGCGAGTGCGCGCCAAGAGTGGTCGGCGGCACAGCAAGCGTTGAAGGAAGAATGGCTTCCGCGCTTGTTCCCGCCAGTACAAGGCGAAACCGATTGGCAGCGTGAAGCCTGCGAAGTGGGCTTGGGCGGCAGGGTGGTGCTCATCACCGGTGGTCCTGGTACCGGCAAGACGTATACCGCCGCGCGGCTTTATACGCTGCTGCAGTTGCTGCACGGGCACGCCGAAGGTGCGCCTCTCCGGGTTGCCCTCGCGGCACCGACGGGCAAAGCGGCGGGCCGTCTTCACCAGTCCATCGCCAAGGCGCTGGGCGAACTGGCACGGCAGTTTGGCGAAGCCTTGCCCGTGTCCGTGCGTGCGGAGCAGCTGCCGGCCGCGCAAACCCTGCACCGGTTGCTGGGGGCGCGTCCGGATACCCGCGCCTTCAAGCGAGATGCGGGGCACCCCATCGATTGCGATGTGCTCTTCATCGACGAAGCGTCGATGGTGGATTTGGAAATGATGGATGCGGTGCTTGCGGCCTTGCCGGCCACCGCGCTGCTGGTGTTGCTGGGAGATCCGGACCAGCTCGAGAGCGTGGAGGCCGGTGCCGTACTGGCGGACTTGTGCGCGGCGCCGGCCGGTTCACCTTTGCACGCGCGTGTGGTGAAGTTGCAGCGAAGCCTGCGTTTTTCCAAGCCCATCGGAACTTTGGCGGCGGCCATCAATGCCGGCGACAGCGCCGCTGTGTGGGCGGCTCTCCAGAGCGACCCGGCGACGCAGTGTCTGGCCCGGGCCACGCCTTCTCAGGTCGTGGCTCAAGTGGTGCCGCAGGGTGGAATGCTGGAGGTGCCAGCGCTGGTATCGCGGGCTACGCCAGTAGCCCCCGATAGCACGGCGATGCATTCTTCGGGCTACTTGGCCTACGCCCAGTGGCTCCAAGCTCGCCCTGCCAAGGCGGAAGACTTCAAGCCTTGGGCGCGCGAATTGTTGCGGCAGTTCGATACTTGCCGCGTGTTGTGTGCGGTCCGGGAAGGTGCCTGGGGTGTGGAGGGCTTGAACGCGGCTATCGAGCAGGCTCTCGCGCAGCAGGGGCTCATCAATCCTTCTGGCGACTGGTATGAGGGCCGCCCGGTCATGGTGACGCGCAACGACTCTTCCGTTGGCGTTGCCAACGGCGATGTGGGCCTTGTGCTGCGCTCGCCTGAAGGTGGTTGGCGCGCGTGGTTTGCGGAGGGCGACAGCGTGCGCTCCGTTGGCACTTCGCGTCTTGCCGACGTGCAAACGGCGTTCGCGCTCACCATCCACAAAAGTCAGGGTTCCGAGTTCCGGCAAGTGGTAGTGGCGCTGGGGCCGGAGCCTTCGCAGCACTTGACGCGTGAACTGCTTTATACCGCTGTCACGCGGGCAAGCCAGCGCGTCACGGTGGTGGCTGGCACAGCTGCCGTGGTGGAAGCTGCCGTAGAGCGGCGCACGTTACGGGCAGGCGGACTGGAGTTGGGGTAAGAGACAGCAATGCCAAGCCTACGGCCCACGCATTGACTTGACCTACCCAGAGTGCGGGCATACGGTGCAAGCTCCAGTTTCAGTTGGTTTCGTCCGGAGTTGTCATGCGCTTTTCGCCCGCTTTGCTCGCCGTCGCTGCCGCTTGCGGTTTGTTGCCCGCCACGGCGGCCACACTCCACACGGACATTCAACAACGTGCGGCGCAAGTAGAGCCGAAGGTCATCGCCTGGCGCCATGACATTCACCAGCACCCGGAGCTGGGTAACCGTGAAACCCGAACCGCGGCGCTGGTAGCCGAGCAGTTGCGGTCGCTGAAATTCGACGAAGTGCGCACCGGGGTGGCGCATACGGGCGTCGTCGGCGTCCTGAAGGGCGGGCTGCCCGGGCCCGTGGTGGCTTTGCGTGCGGACATGGACGCGCTGCCGGTGACGGAACCTGCAGGCTTGCCGTTCGCTTCCACGGTGCGCACAGAGTATGGCGGGCAGCAAGTAGGTGTCATGCATGCCTGCGGCCACGATGCGCATACCGCCATGCTGATGGGCGCGGCGGAAGTGCTCGCCGGCATGCGGGCGAAGCTGCGTGGCACGGTGGTGTTCCTGTTCCAGCCGGCGGAAGAAGGCCCGCCGCTCGGGGAGGACGGCGGTGCCGCCATGATGGTGAAGGAAGGCGCGCTGGACCATCCGCCGGTTCAGGCCGTGTTTGGATTGCATGTCATGCCGCGGGTTTCTGGCACGCTGGCTTATCGTTCAGGCGGTGCCATGGCTGGCGCGCGCATGTTCCGCATCAAGGTGAAAGGCCAGCAGACCCATGGCGCCATGCCTTGGGCCGGCAAGGACCCGGTCATCACTGCTGCGCAGATCATCACCGCGCTGCAGTTCATTCCCTCGCGGCAAGTGGACCTCACCAAGGGCCCGGCGCTCATCAGTGTGGGCTCCGTACATGGCGGCATCCGCAGCAACATCATTCCGGAAGAGGTGGTGCTGGAAGGCACCATCCGTAGCCTGGACCCGGCGCAAATGGTTGACATGGAGCAGCGCCTCGAACGCACCGCGACCAATATCGCCGCAGCCTCCGGGCTCACAGCCGAGGTGCAGGTTTACGGCGGCGCACCGGTGACCTTCAACGACCCGGCCTTGGTGGACCGCATGCTGCCCTCGCTACGTCGGGCGGAAGTGGGTGCTACGGCGGTGAAGGAAGCAGTGCCGGGTTTGGTGGCGGAAGACTTCGCCGTCTATCAGGAAAAAGTGCCGGGGTTCTTCTTTTTCCTGGGCGTGAACCCGCCAGGGTTGAGCGAAGCCGATGCCGCGGCCAACCACTCGCCGTTGTTCAAAGTGGACGACGCGGCGTTGAAGGTGGGCGTGGCTGCGCTCGCGACGGTGGCCGTCGACTACTTGGGCGCGAAGTAGCGCGCCCGGGTTCCGCTCTCAGTCGTTGTCCGGCTCGAGTGCCGCCGCACGAGCCAGTTCGCGCCGTATGGCTTCTTCGCGCGCTTCGTCGATGGCCATGACGATTTCGTCCACATTGGTTTCGCTCTCGTCTTTCACGAACACGCCGGTCAACGGCGTTTCGGGGAGCAGCAAACCTTGCTCGAACAGCGCCCACATCTCGTTGGCGTAGTCCGTTGCCAGGAGTTCCGGCGCGAAGCGGCCTAGCGTTTCGGTGATGTTGCCCACATCCCGCTGGAGCATCGCGAGCGCATTGTTGTTGGCGGCGGCATTCACTGCCTGCGGCAGGTCGATGATGACGGGGCCTTCGGGGCCGACCAACACGTTGAATTCGGATAGGTCGCCATGGATGAGGCCGACGCAAAGCATGCGCACGACCTGACGGATGAGGAACGCGTGGAACTCGCGGGCCTGTTCCGGCGCTAGCTCCACTTCGCCGAGGCGCGGGGCGGAATGGCCTTCGGCGTCCGTGACCAGCTCCATGAGCAGCACGCCGCTAAAGAAGCCGAACGGCTGCGGCACGCGTACGCCGGCGGCAACGAGCTGGTACAGCGCGTCTACCTCGGTGTTCTTCCAGGCGGATTCTTGTTCCTTGCGGCCGTAGCTGGTGCTCTTGGCCATGGCGCGGGCCTGACGGCTGCCGCGCACTTTGCGACCTTCCTGGTATTGCGCACGCGCCTGAAAGCTGCGGGTGCCCATGTCCTTGTAGACCTTGGCGCAGCGCACTTCCTTGCCACAGCGGACCACGTAAACGGAAGCTTCCTTGCCGCTTTTCAGCTGGCGACGCACCTCGTCGATGATGCCGTCATCGAGGAGAACTTGGAGGGCTTCGGGGATACGCATGAGGTGGAAGACAAAAGTGGTCGGGATGACAGGATTTGAACCTGCGACACCTACGTCCCGAACGTAGTGCTCTACCAGGCTGAGCTACATCCCGACTGGGCTTACGTGTTGCGGATAACCGCGAACCGTGCGAGAGCCAACAGCGCTTCTTTATAGGGGGACCCGGGGAGACCCTCCAGCGCAGCTGAGGCCCGCAGTGCCTCGTCTTCAGCGAGCCTCGCAGTATAGGTCAGACCGCCAGTTGATTCAATCATGGCGGTGATTTCATCCAGATATTCGAGGCCGCCGAACTCGATGGCTTGGCGGATGAGCGCTTGCTGCACGGGCGTAGCGTGGCGCAGCGCATGGATGAGCGGCAGGGTCGGTTTGCCTTCGGCAAGGTCATCGCCGAGGTTCTTGCCGCGCTCGCCCACGTCGCTACGGTAGTCCAGTGCATCGTCGACCAACTGAAACGCGTTACCCAAATGCTTGCCATAAGTGGCGAGGGCGCTGCACACCGCCGGACTGGCACCGGCCAGCACGCCGGCCACTTCGCCGCCGGCTTCGAACAGGCGGGCGGTCTTGCGGTAAATAACCTCGAAGTAGCGCTCCTCGGTGGTATCCGGGTCGCGCAGGTTCATGAGCTGCAGCACCTCGCCGGCGGCGATGGTGTTGGTGGCGTCCGCCAGAATGGCCATGATGGCCATACGGTCCAGCTTCACCATCATCTGGAAGGCGCGGCTGTAGAGGAAATCCCCGACCAGAACGCTGGCGGTGCTGCCGAACACCTCGTTGGCGGTGTCCCGGCCACGGCGCTGGCTGCTTTCGTCCACTACGTCGTCGTGGAGGAGGGTGGCGGTGTGGATGAACTCGACCAGCGCGGCGGCGCTGGCGTGGTGCTGGCCGGTGTACCCGGCAGCCCGAGCCGCCAGTACTACCAGCAGGGGACGCAGGCGCTTCCCGCCGGCGCCGATGATGTATTCGGCTATGCTGTTGACCAGCACCACATCCGAGGCCAATTCGGTGCGAATGGCATGGTCGACAGCGGCCAGGTCCTCCCGGACCGGGGCGCGGATGGCCGCCAAAAGGGTGGCGGGGTCTACCGGGACGCTTCCTTGTGCCTCGGATTGCTGGATGGGTTGGGGGACGGCGTTCACCTCTCCATCTTAGCAACCCCCGGGCGGTAGCCCAACCCCGGGGTAGTGCCGATTTGACCCAAGGGCTTGTTCCGATTAAAATTCCGGGCTCTTTCCGGGGCCTCCCTTTGGGGCTGGCCTCTTTCCACTGTTTCGCACCAAGGTTCAAGCACATGTTTGCGGTCATCAACACGGGCGGTAAGCAGTACCGCGTCAGCGAGGGTACGGTCGTTCGCATCGAGAAACTCGAGGCGGAGGCTGGTGCCACGGTCGAATTCGACCAGGTTCTCCTCGTGGGCGCTGGCGCCGACATCAAGGTCGGCAAGCCGCTCGTGGCTGGCGCCAAGGTCACGGCCACCGTGGAAGCCCACGGCAAGGCGGACAAGGTCGTCATCGTCAAGTTCCGTCGCCGCAAGCACTACAAGCGCGAGAAGGGTCACCGCCAGCAGTACACGCTGATCAAGGTCACCGGCATCTCGGCCTAAATTCTGCTGCGAGCCCGGTGGCTAAAGGCTGCCGGGGTTGCGGTTCGGTTTTCCAGTTTTCATGTTTTGAAGGTGTAACAAGCCATGGCACATAAAAAGGCAGGCGGCAGTACCAAGAACGGCCGCGAGTCGCACAGCAAGCGTCTGGGCGTGAAGAAGTTCGGCGGCGAACACGTGCTCGCCGGCAACATCCTCATCCGCCAGCGCGGCACGCTCTACAAGGCCGGCCGCAACGTCGGTATCGGCACGGACCACACCTTGTTTGCACTCATCGAGGGCAAGGTGGCGTTCCAGAAGAAGGGCCCTGAACAGCGCACCTTCGTCAGCATCGAGCCGCTGGCTGCCTGAGGCAGCTTCAGCAGTTCGCTGCCCGTAGAACCCCGGCCTCGGCCGGGGTTTTGCTTTCCGGAGACTGAAAAATGAAATTCGTCGACGAGGCCTTGGTGAAAGTGGCGGCCGGTGCCGGTGGGCGCGGCTGCCTCAGTTTCCGTCGCGAGAAGTGCATTCCTTTCGGTGGCCCGGACGGCGGTGATGGCGGGCACGGCGGCGACGTCTACCTGCGCGCCGCGGAAGGCGTGAACACGCTGGCGGACTTCCGCATCGCGAAAATCTACAAGGCCCGCAACGGCGAAGCTGGCACCTCCAACGACTGCTCCGGCCCCGCGGGTGAAGACCTCTATGTGACGGTGCCGGTGGGCACGACGGTGACGGACGAGGACACTCAGGAAGTGCTCGGCGACCTTTCCAAAGAAGGCGACGTGCTACTGGTAGTCAAGGGCGGTAAGGGCGGTTGGGGCAACGTGCGCTTCAAGAGCAGCACGAACCGCGCCCCCCGCAAGGTGGGCACGGGCCTGCCCGGCGAGAAGCGCACCCTGCGCCTGGAAATGAAGGTCATCGCCGACGTCGGCCTGCTGGGCTTGCCGAACGCGGGCAAGAGCACCCTCATTCGTGCCGTCTCCAATGCTCGTCCGCGCGTGGCGGACTACCCGTTCACCACCTTGTACCCGAACCTGGGCGTAGTGAGCGTAGGCACCGCCCGTAGCTTCGTCATGGCGGACATCCCGGGGCTCATCGAAGGCGCTGCGGAAGGCGCGGGCCTTGGTATTCGCTTCCTGAAGCATCTGCAGCGCACGCGCGTGCTGCTGCACTTGGTGGACATCGCCCCGCCGGACCCGGACGAGGACCCGGTGGTGGGTGCGCGTTCCATCTTCGCGGAACTGAAGAAGTTCGACGCGGGCCTGGCTGCGCGCGAGCGTTGGCTGGTGCTGAACAAGATGGACCTGTTGACGCCCGAGGACGCGGACAAGCGCTGCAAGGAAATTGTGCGGCGCCTGCGTTTCAAGGGGCCAGTGTTCCGTATTTCCGGCGTCACCGGTGAAGGCACGCAGCGCCTGTGCCAGGCCATCATGACGTACATGGAAATTGGCGAGCGCCCGCAGTAACGCGCGCTAGCACTCCAAACGCAAAAAAGCCGGCGAAAGCCGGCTTTTTTGTGGGCGCCCCGGTTGCACTTGGCAGGCCGGGGTGGGTGCCGCGCGAATTACTTCGCAGCAGCAGCCTTCTTCGCACCAGCCGCGAGGCGGCTCTTGTAACGAGCAGCAGCATTCTTGTGAATGATGCCCTTGTTGACCATGCTGTCGATGACCGGCTGGGCGGCCTTCAGGGCAGCAGCGGCGTCTTCCGGCTTGCCGGCGTCGAGGGCGGCACGCACCTTCTTGATGGCGGTGCGCATGCGCGAGCGCTGCGTCATGTTATGGGCCCGGCGCTTCACTGCCTGGCTGGCGCGCTTCTCGGCAGACTTGATATTGGCCAAGGGAAACTCCGCAAAAAACTGTGCAAGAAAACGTTTGTTCTGTAAGTGGCCCCGAAACCGGGTCCACTTGGAGCCGCATATGGTGCCCGTGAGCGGTGTTTTTGTCAACGGCTATAGGTGTTTAGCCTCAAGTGCGCCCAAGGGGCCGGGGCTTGCTGCGCTGCCCACTTGGCTTCGCCTCGGTGGCCCGGCACGGGTAGACTGCCAACCCCATGAGTGTGCTGCGCAATACCTCGCTGGTCGGGGCCATGACCTTTCTTTCCCGGCTCTCCGGCATGGTGCGGGACCAGGTCTACTCGGTCATGTTTGGCGCGGGGCCGCTCATGGACGCCTTTTTGGTGGCCTTCAAGATCCCGAATTTTCTCCGCCGCATCACCGGCGAGGGGGCTTTCAGTCAGGCCTTCGTGCCGGTGGTCTCGGAATATAGGCATCAGAAGTCCGAAGAGGAGCAGCGGGAACTCATCGCCGGGGTCATGGGCACCTTTGGCGTGGTTTTGGCCGGTATTACGGCCATCGGTGTCATCGCGGCGCCGCTGGTCATCATGCTGTTCGCCCCGGGGTTCGATACGGGCGGCGAACGGCATGAACTGGCCATCGACATGCTCCGCTGGACCTTCCCGTACATCTTCTTTATTTCCCTGACGGCGCTGGCTGGCGGCGTGGTGAACAGCTACGGCCGCTTCGGTGCCGCCGCCTTCAATTCGGTGCTGCTGAACTTGGTGATGATCGTGTCGGCCTCGTATGTGGCGCCACGCTGCGAACGTCCAGGTATAGCGCTGGCGGTGGGCGTCTTCATCGCCGGCGTGGTGCAACTGGCCATGCAGTTATGGGGCCTGAAGCGGCTCGGGCTGCTGCGGCGCCCGCAGTTTTCGCTGCTGCACGAAGGCGTGCGGCGGGTTGGGAAACTGATGTTGCCGGGCATTTTCGGTAGTTCCGTGGCGCAAATCTCCCTGCTGCTGGACACCTGGATTGCCTCGTTTCTGGTCACCGGTAGCATTGGCTGGATGTACTACGCCGACCGGCTCGTGGAATTTCCGATGGGCGTGTTCTCCATCGCGCTGGCCACCGTCATTCTGCCGGGCCTGTCGGCGCACTACGCGGCGCAGAGTGGCGAGCGCTTCAACACCATGCTGGACTGGGCACTGCGCATGGTGTTTCTGGTGACGGTGCCGGCGGCGGTGGGTTTGTTCACGCTCGCCGGGCCTTTGTGCGCCACCATTTACGGCTACGGCAAGTTCCACAGCCAAGACGTCGTCATGGCGTCGTACGCGCTCATGACCTACTCGGTGGGCTTGCTGGCGTTCAGCCTGGTGAAGGTGCTGGCGCCCGGGTATTTCGCTCGACAGGACACCAAAACGCCCGTTCGGGTCGGCATCATCTCGCTGTCCACGAACATGGGTTTCAACCTGTTGGTGGTGGTGCCATACGCCTATTTCGGCGGTACCGCGCCGCACGCTTTGCTGGCCCTGTCGACCGGCATTGGCGCCTATGTGAATTGCCTCCTGCTATGGCGGGGGCTGCGCCGACAGGGCGTGTACCGCCCGGCCATGGCGCGCTGGCGCAAGTTGGCGCTGCAGTTAGTGCTGGCCAACGTGGCCATGGGCTTGTTCCTCTGGTGGTCAGCGGGCTCCTGGGCAACCTGGATGGAGTGGCACTGGTCCGCGCGTGTGCTGCGCCTGGCGCTCTGTGTGGTCGGTGGCATGGGTCTTTATGCCGGCGTGCTCTGGGTGACGGGGCTCCGTCCGCGAGACCTCAGGATGCCGGCCCCCGAGCCTCTGCCCGCGTCGCCTGCGCAGGTACAATAACGCGATGGAAATTCTGCGCGGCCCGGCGGGACTCGCGCCCGTGACGGGCGCGTCTGTCGTGGCCATTGGTAACTTCGACGGCGTCCACCTCGGCCATCAGGCCCTGGTGGCGGCTGTGCTGGAAGCAACGGCGCAAGGCGGTGGTACCCCTACCGTGCTGACCTTCGAGCCCCACCCGCGTGAAGTGTTGGCCCGTGCCGCCCATCGCGGCGTCACGGAGGTTCCCGCCCGCCTGCAACGCCTGCGCGAAAAAGTGCCGGTACTGGCGGCCCTTGGTGTGCAGCGCTTGGTGGTGGCGCGCTTCAATGACCGCCTGCGTATACAAGCGCCTGCCGAATTTGTGGAAAGTTTTCTGGTGGAGTTGCTGCTCGTCCGGCATTTGGTCGTGGGCGAGGGCTTCCGCTTCGGGCATCGGGGTGCGGGCACCGTAGACACCTTGCGGGAGGTCGGCGCCCGTTGTGGCTTCACCGTGCAGGCCGTGCCGTTGGTATCGCTGCAAGGGGTAGCCGTGTCCAGCACTACCGTGCGCGAAGCACTGGACGCCGGTAACCTGCCGTTTGCGGCGCAGTTGCTTGGGCGGTCCTATGCGGTGACCGCGCGTGTGCAGCGAGGCAAGCAGTTGGGGCGTACCTTGGGTTACCCCACGCTGAATTTGCGGTTGCATCGTCGGCGGGTGCCGTTGGGTGGCATCTTCGCGGTGCGGGTCACGGGCGGCGGCTTGGAGCATTGGCCCGGTGTGGCCTCGCTCGGCACGCGGCCGACGGTGGACGTCGACGGCGAAGTTCTCCTCGAAGTGCATCTGTTCGACTGGCAGGGAGACCTGTACGGTGCGCATGTGACGGTGGAGTTCGTGGCTTGGCAGCGGCCGGAACTGCGTTTCGAGAGTCTCGAGGCGCTGGTGCTGCAGATGAACGAAGATGCTGCCGAGGCGCGGCGCCGGTTGGCGGCCGCCTGAAGCTCAAGGTTGACGAGGAACTGAAGTGGATTACAAGACGACAGTGAACCTGCCCCAAACCGGCTTTCCTATGAAGGCCGACCTGGCCAACCGGGAGCCTGCGCAACAGGCTTGGTGGGCGGAGCAGGGCATTTATGCGCGCCAGCGTGCCCAGGCGAAGGCTGAAGGCCGCCCGCAGTTCGTGCTGATGGATGGCCCGCCGTATGCCAACGGCACCATCCACATTGGCCACGCCGTCAACAAGGTGCTGAAAGACATCATCGTGAAGTCGCGCTCCATGGCCGGCTTCGATGCGCCCTATGTGCCAGGCTGGGACTGCCATGGCTTGCCCATCGAGCACCAGGTAGAGAAGACCCACGGCCGCGTTGGCGCCAAGCTCGACGCCAAGGCGTTCCGGGCTGCCTGCCGTGAATACGCTGCCAAGCAGGTGGCGGGGCAGAGCGTCGATTTCCAGCGCCTTGGTGTGCTCGGCGATTGGGATAACCCGTACTTGACGATGGCGCCTGGCTTCGAAGCCGCGCAGTTGCGGGCCTTCGCGAAGATTCTCGACAACGGCCACGTGGTGAAAGGCTTCAAGCCCGTGCATTGGTGCCTGGATTGCCGCAGTTCGCTTGCCGAAGCGGAAGTGGAATACGAAGACCGCACCAGCCCGTCCATCGATGTGCTGTATGCGGTGGTCGACGGCGCGGATTTAGCGCAGCGCTTTGGTTTGGCAACTGCCGTGGCAGACGCCAATGTGGTCATTTGGACCACCACTCCGTGGACGTTACCCGCCAGCCAAGCCGTGACGCTGGGCGCTGAGTTGGCCTATGTGCTGGCGCGGCTTGCCGATGGCAGGCTGGTCGTGGTGGCAGAAGAATTGTTGGGTGGTGTCACCGGGCGTGCTGCCAAGGAAGTCGCTAGCAAGCTCGCTCCTACAGCAGAAGTAACGGCGGCGGAAGTGCTCGCGCGCGCCACTGGCGCGCAACTCGAAGGGCTGCAGTTGCATCACCCGTTCCTTGAGCGAGTGGTGCCTGTCCTGCTGGGTGACCATGTCACGCTCGACGCCGGCACTGGCTGCGTGCACACCGCGCCGGGCCACGGCATGGAAGACTTTCAGGTAGGCCAGAAGTATGGCTTGTCTGTCGATAACCCGGTGGCTGGTGATGGCCGGTTCGTGGAAGGCACGTTGTACGTGGCTGGCCAGAAGGTGTTTGAAGCGAACGCGGGCATCGTTGAACTGCTTCGCGAGCGTAGTCGCTTGCTGGCGTATGCGCCCTACCACCACAGCTACCCGCATTGCTGGCGTCACAAGACGCCGCTCATTTTCCGGGCCACGCCGCAGTGGTTCATCAGCATGGAGAAGCAGGGCCTGCGTACTGGTGCGCTCGAAGGCATCACGCAGGTGGCGTGGACGCCGGCGTGGGGCCAGAACCGCATCACGGCCATGATCGCCAATCGCCCGGACTGGTGCGTCTCGCGCCAGCGTACGTGGGGAGTGCCCATTCCGCTGTTCACGCATCGGCTCACCGGCGAACTGCATCCGCGCACGCAGGAGCTCATTGCTACCGTGGCTGACCGCGTTGCCGTTCACGGCATCGACGCTTGGTTCGACCTCGATCCAGCCGAGTTGCTGGGCGCGGAGGCAGCGGACTACGACAAGTCGAAGGACGTGATGGACGTCTGGGTGGACAGCGGCGTGGTGCATCACTGCATCCCGTATTTGTTCCCCGGCATGCCCGAAGTGGCGGACCTTTACCTCGAAGGTTCGGACCAGCACCGTGGCTGGTTCCATTCCTCGCTGCTCACTTCGGTGGCCATGCATGGTCGCCCGCCTTACCGCGGCGTGCTGACGCACGGCTTTGTGGTGGACGACAAGGGTCGCAAGATGTCGAAGAGCCTCGGCAACGTGGTGCTGCCGCAGAAGGTGGTGGGTACGTTGGGTGCGGATGTGCTGCGTCTGTGGGTGGCAGCTACTGACTACAGTAACGAGATGGGTGCGTCGGACCAGATTCTGACGCGCACGGCGGATTCCTACCGTCGTATTCGTAACACTGTGCGCTTCTTGCTGGGCAACCTCACAGGCTTCACGCCGGCTACGGACAGCGTGCCGGCCGCAGAGTTGGTCGCCATCGATGCTTGGGCGCTTGGTCGTACAGCAGCGCTGCAGGCAGAGATTCAGGCGGCTTACCAAACCTACCAGTTCCACCAGATCTACCAGCAGTTGCATCAGTTCTGCGTGGTGGATCTTGGCGGCTTCTGGTTGGACATCATCAAGGACCGTCTCTACACCACACCCGCTAGCAGCCTGGCGCGTCGTTCTGCGCAGACGGTGATGTACCACCTGCTCGAAGCCATGGTGCGGTGGTTGGCGCCCATCACGAGTTTCACCGCCGAAGAAATCTGGAAGTTCCTGCCGGCACCTGCCACAGGCGAGTCGCGGGCGGAGAGCGTGTTCCTCACCACTTGGTATGAGTTGCCGGTGGCCGCGGGTGCCGTTGCAGCGGAGACAATGCCGCAATGGGATGCAGTCGTTGCGCTCAAGTCCGCGGTGGCAGCGCCCATCGAGGCACTTCGGGCCGCGGGACAACTGGGTTCTGGTCTCGAGGCTGAAGTGGACCTCTATGTGAATGACGCCGTGTTCGAAGGCCTCGGTGGATTGGGAGGTGCCGGTGACGAACTTCGCTTCGTGCTTATCACCAGCGCCGCCCGCTTGCATCCGCTGGCCGCTGCGCCTGAAGGCGCCACGGCAGCGAAGCTGGAAGGCAGCGCCGGCGAGTTGCGTATCGTGGTGACGCCGAGTACGGCACCCAAGTGCGTCCGTTGCTGGCACCGCCGTGCGGATATCGGGATGCATCCAGAACATCCGGAGCTCTGCGGACGTTGTGTCGGCAACCTCGCCGGCGCAGGAGAGACGAGGGTTTGGGCATGAGTGAAAAAGATA
This sequence comes from Candidatus Planktophila lacus, assembly GCA_943331345.2. Taxonomy (GTDB): domain Bacteria; phylum Pseudomonadota; class Gammaproteobacteria; order Steroidobacterales; family Steroidobacteraceae; genus CAIOHZ01. The sequence continues at coordinate 19,968 of CALQLF020000003.1, forward strand.
ACCCCTTGCTGGAGGGCGTGTTGACGGACCCCGTCGAGACGGTGCGCCGCCAACTGATGTCGGGCAGCAATGCCTTACCCTTGCTGTGGTTGTCTTTGTTCGTGGTGTTGTTGGACCAGGCGACGAAGCTGTGGATTGTCGCGGTATTCCGTCTTTATGAGCGCCTGCCCGTGGTGCCGGTGCTGGAGATTACGCGCTTGCACAACACTGGTGCGGCCTTCAGTTTTCTGGCGGATGCCGGTGGCTGGCAGCATTGGTTTTTCGTTGGCTTGGCAGTGTTGGTCAGCGTCGGCATTACTGCGTGGCTGCGCCAACTAGACCCGCGTCAGCAGCCGCTGGTGTGTGTCGGTTTGGCCTCTATCCTCGGTGGTGCCATCGGTAATGTCATCGACCGCCTGCTACATGGACACGTGGTCGATTTCATCCATTTCCACTGGGCCGACCACTGGTTCCCCGCGTTCAACGTGGCCGACATTGCCATCACGACGGGTGCGGGGTTGCTGATTCTGGATGCCTTGCTGGAAGGGCGTCGCAAGTCATGAAGCTGTTGCTAGCCAATCCGCGTGGCTTCTGCGCTGGTGTCGATCGTGCTATCGACATCGTGGAGCGCGCCATCACCCTGTTTGGTGCTCCTATTCATGTGCGCCATGAAGTGGTGCACAACAAGTACGTGGTGGAGCGGTTGCGCGCGCTCGGTGCCTTGTTCGTCGAGGAACTCGATGAAGTACCCGATGGCGCCACGGTCATCTTCAGTGCGCATGGCGTGAGCCGCGCCGTGCAACAGGAAGCGAAGCGCCGTACGCTGACGGTGTTCGACGCTACTTGCCCGCTGGTGACCAAGGTGCACATGCAGGTCACGCGCTACGCACGTGAAGCGCGCGAGGTTGTGCTTATCGGGCATGCAGGCCACCCCGAGGTGGAAGGCACGATGGGTCAGTTCGACAGCGCGTTGGGTGGCCGCATTTTGTTGGTGGAGACCCCCGAGGATGTGGTGGGTCTTGATATTCGCGACCCGGCACGCTTGGCGTTTGTGACGCAGACGACGTTGTCTGTGGATGACACCGCGCGCGTGGTCGAGGCCCTGCGTGCACGCTTCCCGGAGTTAGTGGCGCCGCGCAACGAGGATATCTGCTACGCCACGCAAAACCGCCAAGATGCGGTGAAAGCGCTGGTGGAAGAGTGCGATATCGTTATCGTGGTGGGTAGCCGCAGCAGTTCCAACAGCAACCGCTTGCGCGAGATTGCCGAGAAGGCCGGCCTGCCGGGGTATTTGGTGGATGGTCCCGAGGACCTCCAGCGCGAGTGGTTCGTGGGCCGCCAATGCGTGGGCGTTACGGCTGGTGCTTCCGCCCCGGAGGTGCTCGTGCTTCGCGTGGTGGAGCAGTTGGTGGCTTGGGGAGCCGAGCCGGCAGCTGAGTTGCCGGGGCGCGAGGAACACGTTGTGTTCGCGTTGCCCAAGCCCTTGCGTGAGGCGCGGGCGGCCAAGCCTTAGCTTACTGGCCGTGGCCTACCGGCCGTAGCGTACTGGCCTTGGTGTTCCGGTCTTAGCGTCGCCAGCAATCGCGACTGGTGTCGCGGCCGTCCATGGCGCGCGCAAACCCCATCCCTGTCGTATCTAGGCGCAGTTCGGCGCAGGCGGGGTCGTTTCCCGGGTTCATGGCTACGGCTTGCAGTTCCCAGCTTTCTTCGGTTAAAGCCACCAGACTGAAGTTCCACCCGGCCGGTGGCAAAATGGGGGATGCGAGATCTGTAGCGGCGGTTGCTGAGGGTGATGCTGTTAGCCGCGACGCGTAGAAGCCGTACTGCAAGCGATGGGTTTCCTGTGCGGCCGCCAGCCGCCACAAGGCCATGCGTACCTCGTGCCGAGCTGCACGCGCGCGTACTGCGGCATAGCCGTCCGTAGCCAGCAGCATGAGCATGGCCGAGATGGCGAGCACTACCAGCATCTCCAGCAGGGAGAAGCCGTGCCTCATTGGCTGATAGCGCTTTGCCGGCCAACGCCACTTCATGGTGCTACCTCGGCGCTGCGCCAGACCGTGCGTTGGGCGGGAAGGGCCATGCTGGTACCGCTCGCGGGTACATAGGCGAAGTCCTGTTCGAGTTGTACTGCGGCTCCACGCCCTGCCCGGGCTAGGGCCACAGCCCGTTCATGCCGTTCGGTGGTGGGTGCGCCGTTCGCTGCCACGGCGGTAGCCCACTGGCCCAAGGGGCGCACTTGCAGCCACACTTTCACACCATGGCTGGTCGTCCAGTTCGCTTCCCACGGAGCGTTACGAGCGGGTGCTTCCCTTATGGCATAGGCCAGAGTGTCTTCGGCTGCTTCAAAGGCAACCCGACGAAACCAAGCCGCTTGGCTCGCTCGAGTATCTAGTGTGGCGCTCGCCACCATGGACACGGCCAGCACTCCACATAGTGACAACACCAGCAATAACACTGGCAGCAGGAAACCCAGCGATTTGGCAGCGATGCGGTTCATGTCCATGGGCTGGCCGTTCCGTTGCGCAGCAATACCATTCGTTGCGCGGTGCGCTTCAAGGCCGGCAGCCGTAGCGAACGCGAGGTGACGGTGAGGAGTAACAGGCGACCTGAGGACCCCGTGGGCGAGGGCACCACGCTCACTGCCAAGCGTTCGATGCCTGGCACCAGTTCTTCGTCCTCGAAACGTGGCCCGCTGGTGCCACCGACCAATTGCTTGCGACGCAGGCTGGGTTGGTTGCGTACCCCGGTACTGTCGCGCGAAACGTAGAAGGCATTCACTACCAGCAACGTTTGCATGGGCGTTGGTGGTGACTGCGCCGTAGGGACGGCACCAGGCGCTAGCGCTGACTGCAGCGCCACGCCCACCATTCCGTTGCGGAGTCGTCCAGCGATGGGCGTGCTTTCCACCCAAAGCGCTCCGGCGTCTTCCGCGGTAAGCGCCATGGTGGCGCGGCGAGTAAGCAATAAGTCGCTGCCTGCCATGGCGCGCCCATCGGGGCCAGCGGCACAGAGCAGTGGCCAGGCACCCGTGGCCCAAGTTTTCCATTGCACGGGGTGGCCTAAGTCTTGTGCCAGAGAGGGGACACAGCGACCGCCCACCGCGAGCGATGAGACTTCAGCCGTTCCCAGTGGCGAACTGCCTTCCAGTACGGTCCGGCTTGAGAGGAGCCCATAGGCTCCGCTTTGGCGCACCTCGCTTTCCAGCAAATCCAGGGCGGCGCGGGTTTGCTCCTGCAACTCCAAGGCGGCCAGCAGTTCGCGGGCGGCGCGACTGGAAACTTGTAGCCATTGCGTTGCCGCCACGAGCAGCAGGCCAGCCATTGCCAAGGCCGCCAGCAGTTCGATAAGGCTCATCCCGGCGGCGAGCCTGCTGCTGAGTAAGCGCTGGTTCATGGGTGACTTTCCGTGGCCAACTTCAGTCCGCCCGTGGCTGCCGTGGCCAACCAACCCCCGGCCCCGGCGACGGGTTGCCACGACAAGGCCAGTGTTGGGTTCAGTGTGGGGCTCAGCGGGGGATTGGCGCTGTTTACGCCTCCACCGCCGTACGTCGCCCGCCAGGCCGCCGCTAGTGGTGCCGCTTCCACGGGGAAGGTGGCCTGCGCGCCCAGCAGGCGCGAGCCTTCGTTGGCTGCAGTAAGGGCGTCTAGCGCTACTGACTGAAGGGTGGAACTGGCGACGGCTTGCCGGGCTTGCAGCAGCCCTTGTGCCAGCGCCAGAGCACTGACGGTGAGCAGCAGGAGCCCGGCTAACACCTCAGCAAGAGCGAAGCCGCACTGGCCACTGGCGGTGCGCACGCGGCCGGAGCGGGCCACCACGAGGCTGCGACCGGTGCTGCGGCGGTCGCAAAGGGTGAGGGTAGCTGGCGTGGCATTGCCGGAGGGACTGAACAGGATGGCGCTGCGGTTGATGGCCACCCGCTGCCCCGCGGGCAACGCCCGGTAGCGGAACTCCACCACGCGTCCGGTAGCGAGTGCCTCGCTGCGGGCCAGCGCCAGCCCCCGTGCCAGTTCATCGAGCGTGGCTTGGAGTTGCAGGTCCAGCGCCCACGTCTGCAGCCCCGGGGCCGCCAGGCCCGCCAGCAGTGCTAGCGCGAGCAGCACCACCAGCAGTTCGGGCAAGGTGTTCCCTGAAGAGGGCCGCTGTCCGCGCCCGTGGTGCCTCTGCCGCTGCATCTTTGCCCCTCCTTGGGCGAAACCAGGAGTGGGAGACTAAGCGGCAGGGCGGTGGAAAACACTGCCCATTCGTGATGTATTTACATGAAAACAAGCACTTGCGAGTGGCGGAAGACGGATTACTGACCTATTATCAGCAAAATGGATAAGTTGACTCCGACTGATGCTTCTTCCGCCTTGGTGGCAAGTACGCCGCTGCTGGCGACGGAAGCGGCGGTACGTGCTCGGTTTGCCGCTAGCGGTATCGGTTGCACCTCCCAGCGTTTGCTGGTGGGGCAGGTGCTCTTCGCGCGTGACCAGCACGTTTCGGCGGACCGCCTGTTGGCCATGGTCGTGGCCGCGGGTGCACGGGTTTCCAAGGCGACGGTCTACAACACCTTGAACCTCTTTGCCGACCACGGTCTGGTGCGCGCCCTGCAGATGGACGGCGACCACACGGTGTTCGATAGCAATACGGCGCCACACCACCACCTCTACGATGAGCAGAGCGGTGAACTCTGCGATGTGGCCGTGGACGAAGTGGCGTTCGCCAGACTTCCGCAGTTGCCCTCCGGTACAGAACTTGCCGGGCTTGATGTGGTACTGCGTGTGCGGCGGCGCACACCCTAGCCATAAGCCGTCTTGGCTGGAAGCGCTGCTTCCCCTATACTCCCGCGTCTTGATTGAGCGCCGACATAGCTCAGTTGGTAGAGCAACTGATTCGTAATCAGTAGGTCCCGTGTTCGAGTCACGGTGTCGGCACCATCCCTTCGGGGCCCGCTTGCGGGTTCCATCATCGGGCCCTTCGGGGCCGTCCTGGCGGGCCGCCCGCCGCGGGTCCAGGCGCGGTCGACGCCCTGCCGAAGTAGCAGGCCGCCATGACCATCATCCGTGAAGCCGATTTCGTGCAGAGCATCGCCGATGCGCTGCAGTTCATCTCCTATTACCACCCGGCGGACTACCTCCAGCATTTGGCGCGCGCCTATGAGCGCGAGCAGTCGCCGGCGGCCAAGGACGCCATCGCGCAAATCCTCACGAACTCCCGCATGTGCGCCGAAGGGCGCCGCCCCATTTGTCAGGACACCGGCATCGTCAACGTGTTCCTGAAGGTGGGCATGGAGGTGCGTTGGGACACGCGCTTGTCGCTCAACGAACTGGTGAACGAAGGCGTGCGTCGCGCCTACAACCACCCGGACAACAAACTGCGCGCTTCTGTCGTGGCCGACCCAGCGTTCAGCCGTCGCAATACCAAGGACAACACGCCTGCCGTCATTCATACGGAGTTGGTGCCTGGTGGCCAAGTCGAAGTGACTGTGGCGGCCAAGGGCGGCGGTTCGGAAAATAAATCCAAGTTCGTCATGCTCAACCCTTCCGACAGCATCGTCGATTGGGTACTGAAGACCGTGCCGACGATGGGGGCTGGCTGGTGCCCGCCTGGCATGTTGGGTATTGGTATCGGTGGTACGGCCGAGAAGGCCATGCTCATGGCGAAAGAATCGCTGATGGAGCCGCTCGACATGCATGAGTTGCTCGAGCGTGGTCCGGCCAGTGCGTTGGAAGAACTGCGCATTGAACTCTACGAGAAGGTGAATGCGCTCGGTATTGGTGCGCAAGGCCTTGGTGGCTTGTCGACGGTGCTGGACGTGAAGGTAGTCGACTACCCAACCCACGCTGCCTCGAAGCCGGTGGCGATGATTCCGAACTGCGCCGCCACCCGTCACGCGCACTTCGTGCTGGATGGCTCCGGCCCGGCGCTGCTGGAGCCGCCGTCGCTCGACAGTTGGCCCAAGGTGGGCTGGACGCCGGGAAATGACTCGCGCCGCGTGAACCTCGACACGCTGACGCGCGAAGAAGTGAAGCAGTGGAAGCCTGGCGAGACGCTCCTGTTGAACGGCAAGATGCTCACCGGCCGCGATGCCGCGCATAAGCGCATTGCCGACCTCTATGCCAAGGGCGAGTCGTTGCCGGAAGGCGTGGACCTGCGTAACCGCGTTATCTATTACGTGGGCCCCGTGGACCCTGTGCGCGACGAAGTGGTGGGCCCTGCTGGCCCCACCACGGCCACCCGCATGGACAAGTTCACGGACCTGATGCTCGAGAAGACCGGCTTGCTGGCGATGATTGGCAAGGCGGAGCGTGGGCCCGCTGCCATCGAGTCCATCCGCAAGCACGAATCCGCCTACCTCATGGCGGTGGGCGGCGCAGCCTACTTGGTCTCCAAGGCCATTCGTTCCTCACGCGTGGTGGCGTTCGCCGACCTTGGCATGGAAGCCATCTACGAGTTCGAGGTGAAGGACATGCCCGTGACGGTGGCGGTGGACGCTACTGGCACCAGCGTGCACAACACTGGCCCGGCCGAGTGGGCCGGGAAGATCAAAACGCTGAATATTCCGGTGCGCGTGGCGTGAGGCAGGCTACGCGGCTTTGCGGAACATCGAGCCCAGTGCCTGCCGGCCGGTGGCCGTGAACAGGGCAATGGGCCAGGTGACGGCGCAAAGCAGGCGTGCCGCTAGCACGCCGGTAGCGCGTTCATGGGCTTCGCTGGTCGGGCTGGTGCCCAAGCCTAGGCCGAGCGCCACCACGCACAGCACGAAACCGACGAACACCCAGGCCAGCAGCAGGAAGCGGATGACAAGCATGTTCACAGGATACACCGCATGACGTGGCTGTTTCGCGCCCTGTCCCGTCTGCCCCTGCCGGTGCTGTATGCCTTGGGTCGGGCGTTGGGTTTCCTGCTGTTCAACGTGTTGAACGTGCGCGGCGGCGTGGTGAAGGACAACCTCGCGCGTTCTTTCCCGGAACGTTCGCAAGCGGAGCGCCGCCAACTGTGGCGGGCCTATCACCGGCAGGTGATGGATGTGGCCATGGAAACCATCAAAGGCTTCACCTTGCCGGCAGAACAACTGCGCGAGCGGGTGGTGCTGGAAGGCTTCGAACCCGTGCTGGCGGAAATTTCGGCCGGTCGTTCGTTGATGATTGTCACTTCGCATCACTGCAACTGGGAATGGCTGTTGCTGCGGCTGACCGAGGCCCTGCCGTGTCCGGTCGATGCTATCTACAAGACGCTGCAGCCGGCGGGCGTCGACGAAGCGTTTCTAGCTATGCGTTCGCGTTTTGGTGGGCGCATGGTGTCGGCCAAGGAAGTGCTGAAGCGCATTCTCGGGCGCCGCGAAAATCCACGCGTTATCGCGTTGGTGGCGGACCAGGTACCGCTTTCCGCCGCCAACAAGATTTGGCTGAAGTTCCTCGGGCAGGACACGGCGTTTTTTGCCGGCCCGGAAGAAATTAGCCGGGCGCTGAAGTTGCCGGTGTATTTTTTGGCGATGGAACGTGTGGAGCGTGGGCACTACCGTGTTAGCGCGGAGTTGCTGTCACGTCCGGGCGAGGGCGGGGAAGTGCCGAAGGAAACCACGCGCCGCTATGTGCAGCGCCTCGAGGCCCACTTGTTGATGCACCCCGCGGACTGGTTCTGGGGCCATCGGCGCTGGAAGCTGCAGAAGCACTTGTACAGCAAATAGGCCAAGCGTAGCGAGCAAGTAGATCTTGTCGCGAGCAAGCTCGCTCCCACAAGTGCTGCTGGAGCCTTTATTGTAGGAGGGAGCTTGCTCCCGACCGCGCTACCTTGTAGGAGGGAGCTTGCTCCCGACCGCGCTGATTTGTAGGAGGGAGCTTGCTCCCGACTCTTAGCCTAACTTGCTGTCGAGATGCGCCGCCAACGCGCGAATGGTGGGGTGGTCGAACAGTTCAGTGAGGTCCACCACGCCCGGGTGGTCGCGGTCGACCTCTTCGTGAATCTGGATGAGCACGAGTGAGCTCGCACCGACCTCGAACAGGTTGTCATCCAGCCCCACATCCTTCGGTGCCATGGCGGCATCGATAATATTCTTCAGGCGCTGCTCCATCGCAGTGCACGCCAATGCAGCACCCGGCGCGCTGGTATCCGCCAGCGCAGCCTCATGCTGTGCGCGCAGCGTCGCTATCTCGGCCATTTCAGCGGCGAATGCGCCATCGAGGTATTCCTTCGCCAGCAAGCCACGCTGCAGTTTGCCGCTGGTGGTCTTCGGGATGCGCTTTACCGGCACCACATGCGCCACTTCGAGGCCAGCATGCTCGTTGACCATGCGCGCCACGGCATCGGCGGTAGGCAGGAAATCTTCCATGGACCCTCGGTGCAGCACAAACAGCGTCAGTTCGTCCGCTTCGGCGCCATTCGGGCGACAGGCCGCTGCCACTACCTTGCCGAGTTCCAAACTTGGCGCGCGGATGGCGATGTTCTCGAGGTCGTGCGGGTAGTAGTTCTGGCCGTTGACGAAGATAATTTCCTTCGCACGGCCCGTGATGATGACTTCACCCTCGTGATACAGGCCGAGGTCGCCAGTATCGAGCCAGCCATCGGCAGTGATGACGCGGGCGTTCACGTCCGGTAACTGGAAGTAGCCGGAGGTCACATTGGGCCCGCGAATTTCCAGATGCCCGACAGTGCCTGCCGGCAGTGCCTGCCGGGCTTCATCGGTAAAGCGCACTTCGGTGTTCGGGATGGGCGTACCAACGCCCATCAGAGCCAAGGCTTCCGGGGCAGCGGCGTCGACTACGCGCGCGGCTTCACCGACGCCAAGATGATGGCGGTCGAAATGCACCACGCGATAAGTACCTTCGGCGCTGCGGAACGTCATGGCCAAGGTGGCTTCCGCGAGGCCGTACACAGGGTACATGGACGACTTTGGCAAGCCACTCGGTGTCATGCGCTCGAGGAATTCTTCAGTGAGTTCGGGCGAGATGGGCTCGGCGCCGTTGAACAAGATGCGCACGTGCTTCAAGTTCATGCCATCCACGGGTCGGTCACCCAGCACCTTCAGGAAGTGGCGATAGCCGAAATTGGGTGAGCACAGCACCGTGCAGTGGTGACGGTCTGCCAGTTGTAGCCACAACAGTGGGCGCCGAATGAACAACTCCGTGGGCATGATATGGACGTTCATACCGGCGGCGTACATGAAAAAATTCATGCCGATGAGACCCATATCGTGGGTCAGCGGCATCCAGCTGAGGGCGTTGTCCGCACCCGTCAGGCGTGCAGCCTGCACAACGCTGCGCAGGTTGGCGACGAGGTTGCCGTGGGTGAGCACCACCCCCTTGGGTTCGCTGGTGGAGCCCGAAGAAAACTGGATGAAGGCAGTGTCGTTGGGGGAGGGAATGAGCAGGTCTGCGTGGTGCGCAAGACTGTCGATTTCGTCCACGAGAAAGGCGCGCGCCCGCAGTGCGGCCACGGCGGCCTCTTCACCCGCTTCACGACCGAAGGCTTCCAAACGCTCCAGCGTCTTGCGGTCGGTGTAGAGCCAAGGGTTGCCCAGTTGCTGCGCAATTCGCAGCAGCTTGTACTTGTGCTCGTCGCTGATGCCGGTGGCTACTGGCACGGCCACCAAGCCGCCGGCAAGGCTGGCCCAATAGCCGTCGAGGAACTGTTCGTTGTTGGCGAGGTAGAGGATGACCGCGTCGCTACGCCGCGCGCCACGCTGCTGCAGCAGGTGCAGCAGGCCCAAGGCACGCTCGTGGAGTTCCGCGAACGTGACTTCACGCGAGCTGTCGCCGCTCTCGTGATGGAAGATGGAACGGTCGAGCTTCGCGTTGTCGCGGAGAATCTCGTTCAGCGTGTTCGCGAAGTTCATGGGGTTTTCCTGAAATGCACGCGGAAGCGCAGTGGGCGCAAAGCCCGCAAATTGACTGCCGCTTCAATGGGAATGGGGCCTTCGTCGAGGTACTCGAGGCGATAGCGCCGTGCCATGCGGGCCAAGTGCACAGTCATCTCGTACAGCGCGAAGTTCTCGCCAACGCAGTGACGGGGGCCGGCAGCGAAGGGGATGTAGACCCATTTTTCGCGAGCGGCCTCCGCCTCGGGCAAGAAACGCTCTGGGCGATACGCTTCCGGCTCGGGCCAGTACGTCGGGTGGCGTTGGATGAGGTAGGGGCTCAGCATGACGTCAGTGCCGGGCGGCACCAGATAGCCGCCTAGTACGTCTTCTTCCACGCTACGCCGCGTTAGCAGCCAGCCTGGCGGGTAGAGGCGCATGGCCTCTTTCAGCACGGCCTGCGTCCATACCAGTTGTTCGCTGGCAGCGTAAGTCATGCTGCGCGGGCCGCTATTGGTTGGTGCAACAGCGGCACCTGCCTGTGCCACGGCCGCACAGTCGATGGCATCCACTTCCGCTTCGAGGCGTTCCAGCGCCGCCGGGTGCGTGGCCACCAAATACCAAGCCCAGTTCAGGGCGCTGGCCGAGGTTTCATGCCCAGCCACCACCAATGTCAGCGCCTCGTCGACCATCTCACGGTCCGGCATGGGGCGGTCGTCTTTGTCGCGCGCGTCCATGAGCATCTGCAGGAAGTCGAAACGTTCCCACTGCCCCGCGCGCCGGGCGGCGACGAGTTCCACGACCAACTTGGCGAGCGACCGGAATTTATAGGCGAACAGCAGGTCGCGTGCGGAATGTTCCGTAACGACAGCAAAGGGGTTGTGGCCGCCCATCCGCGTTTCCAACCAAGCGAGGTCTTCACCGAAGATGGAGCGCAGGATGATGTCGAGCGTCAGTTCACTCATCTCGGCGGTGATGTCGAAGGGAGCGCCCGAATGGACTGCCGCGTCCCAGCGCTCCTGCGCGTTATCGAGGGCTGTGTCTATGACAGCAGCGTATTGCTCCACCATCTTGCGATGGAAGGTTGGCTGAATCATGCGGCGCTGGCGCTTCCAGAAGTCGCCCTCGCTGACCATGATGCCGTTGCCGAGCAGGATTTTGACGCGGTCTAACCCGACGCCTTTGGTGTAATTGCGGTGGTTGGTCACCAGCAGACGCTTGATGTCGTCCGGGTGGTTGCAGATCCAGGTGTCACGCTTGCGCCCCGGCGCATAGACCCGGTAGAGGTCGCCTAGTTCCTGTGTGCTGGCCACCAGCAGTTCCAAGCTGTCCTCGGTAGAGGCTACATCGAACTGCGCGGCCGACAATGGCGGCAGACCGATACGGGTCGGTTCTAGGCGTCGCGCTGGCGTTTCTTCCGCTAGGTCGACCGGCTTGTCGGTGTCGGGGTTGGACATCGGGCTATTTTACCGGAAGGACGAGGACTTCGCGGATACGGGGCTGCCGAAACCCGGCAGGCCTTGGGAACGGCGTTGGGTGTGTTGGGGCACCTAAGGGTATAATCCGCGTTTTCCACAGGGAGCACGCTGTGCCTGCGCCGGACCTCTCCGTCGTCATTCCGGTCTGCAATGAGCAGGACAACGTCGCGCCGCTGGCGCGCGAAATTGTCGTCGCTCTCGCGGGGCGACAGTTCGAAATCCTGTTCGTGGACGACGGCAGCACGGATGCGACGTTGGAGCGGTTGCGGGGTTTGCGCACGGAAATTCCGCAGTTGCGGGTGCTCCGTCATTCTCGCCGCAGCGGTCAGAGTTATGCCGTGGCTTCCGGTGTGCGTGCCGCGGCCGCGGAGTGGGTGGCTACGCTCGATGGCGATGGTCAGAACGACCCCGCGGATATTCCCTCCCTGCTGGCGGCGCAACTTGCGGCTGACGGTAACGTCCGCCTGGTGATGGGAAACCGTGCCGCTAATCGTCGTGATACTTGGCTGCGGCGTCTACAGAGTCGTATCGCCAACGGCGTGCGTGCCTCGCTGCTCAAGGACGACACCGTGGATTCCGGTTGCGGCATCAAGTTGCTGCATCGGCCAACGTTTCTGGCCTTGCCGTTCTTCAACCACATGCACCGCTTCATGCCGGCGCTTTATCGTCGGCAGGGCGCCGTGGTGCTGTCGGTGCCGGTGAACCATCGGCCACGTCTGCAGGGTACTTCCAAGTACGGCCTACTGAACCGCCTCTGGGTCGGGGTCGTCGATATCCTGGGCGTCATGTGGTTGCAGTCCCGCTTTGCGCCGGGTCTCGTCGTCGAAGAGGACTGCTGATATGGCGTTTCGTCTCGATGCCAATCACGTCTGGCTGGGAATCGGATTTCTCGGGCAGGCATTGTTTTCCGCGCGCTTCATCGTGCAGTGGATAGCCAGTGAGCGCGAGAAGCGCAGTGTCATTCCCCACCTGTTCTGGTGGTTTAGCCTTGGCGGCGGCATGACCTTGTTGTTGTATGCCATCTATCGTGGCGACCCCGTGTTCATCCTCGGGCAGGCCACCGGCCTTGTCGTGTACTTGCGCAATCTTTACTTCGTCATGCGCGAGGCGAAGGACAAGCGCGCGGAGGCTGGGGCCGCCCCTTGAGTCCTTGGCGTCTTTCCTGGCGCGACCTCGCGTGGCTACTGTTGCTGGCAACTGTGGTCCTCGGGGCGGGGTTAGGATGGCGGGCCCCTTGGCCGGCGGATGAACCGCGTTTCGCGCTCATCGCGCGCGATATGGCGCATGGCGCTTCTTGGTGGGTGCCGCAGATCGGCGGTGACCTGTACCAAGATAAGCCGCCCTTGTTCTTCTGGGCCATCGCCGTTAGCTATCTCGTCACGGGTTCACTGCAAGTCGCGTTCCTGCTGCCTTCATTGCTTGCCGGCTTGCTCGCGGTGGCGCTGGTTTGGGATCTGGCTTACCGCTTGTGGTCACGGACAGTGGCAGTGCACGCGGCCCTGCTGCTGCTCGCTACTGTGCAGTTCCTCTTGCAGGCGCGGGCCGCGCAAATAGACGGCTTCTTGTTGGCGTTCACTGTGCTGTCCTTGTACGGCATGGCTCGCCACCTGTTACTCGGACCGGCCTGGGGCTGGTACGCCGTTGCGGGGTTGTCGGCGGGCCTTGGGGTAGCCACCAAAGGAGTGGGCTTCCTGCCATTGCTGCTGCTAATGCCGTGGTGGGGACTGGCGCGTGCCGGGTTCGCCTTTCCCGCCATCCGTGGCGGATGGCGTTGGGCTTTGGCGCCGCTCGGGTTGGTGGTGGGTGTTGGCTTGTGGTTGGTGCCAATGCTGTTGGTAGTGGCCTCCTCCAGCGATCCTGCCTACGCCGCTTATCGTGACGAACTGCTGTTTCAGCAGACGTTCCAGCGTTACGCACACGCTTGGCATCATCAGGCGCCGCCTTGGTTCTTCCTCGTGAATGTCATTCCCGGGCTTTGGTTGCCGGGAACCTTGCTATTGCCTTGGGTGCTGGGGCTGAAGGGTTTGCGCGCTACTGGAGAGGCTGCCGCTACGTGGCAAGACCATTGGCGCTCGCGTGACCCTCGTGCCTTGCTGTTCCTCGGCTGGGTGCTGGTGGTGGTGCTGTTCTTCTCGTTGTCCGCGGGCAAGCGCGGTGTTTATGTGCTGCAGGCAGTGCCTGCCTTCGTGTTGGCCTTGGCGCCGTTCTTGCCCGCTCTTGCCGCGCGGCGCGGCGTGCGCTGGTTGTTCTTCGGCATAACGGCGTTGTTGGTGCTGTCGCTTGCCGGTGCCGTGGCTTGGTTTCTGCGGGGTGGCCGTGCTTGGTGGCAGGCGCTGGCGACACAAAACGGTATTGCCGATGCGCAGGCCTTGTTGCCGCCGTTGTTGGCGATTGCATTGGCAGGGCTGGTGGCGCTGGTGTGGTTCCGTTGGCAGCGCGCCACCTTGGCGCTGTTGGTGACCTTGTGGGCTGCGGTCATCGTGCAAGGTTGGTGGATCAATCCGTTGCTCGATGAATCGCGGTCGTTCCGGCATTTCATGCAGCAGGTGCAGTTGGCGACCGGGCCCGAACACGAACTGGGCTTGGTGAATTACCGCGAGCAGTTCTTGCTGCAGGCTACCCGTCCAGTCGTGAACTTCGGGCATCGTCGCTGGCGCGAAGGCGGGCAAGAACCCCGCGATGCGGCGCGTTGGCTCAACGCCGCACCGGGACGCGTGTTACTGGTGGAAGAGGGGCTGCTGCGGGAGTGTTTTTCCACCAGTCCGCGGCGTTTGGTGGGGCATGCCAGTCGGCAGGCTTGGTATTTGGTGGATGCGCCCGCGGCCGCCCACTGCGCCGCGCAAGGGTCGGAGGCGGCTGCAAGGCGCTACGTCCCTTGGTAGAGATTATTATTTTCTTTGTTTTACAGTCACCTATATTGCTTTCCTAAACGAAGGTGACACAATGCATTCCAAGTAGCCGCCACTCAAGGTGGTTCAGGGGGATGCGTTGACCGTGGCCTACCGCGATCCTGCAAGCCAGGGAGTTTTTTTCGGGTCTGCCTCCGGGCTCCCGGAAGGCCGCGACTTCACTGCTTCCGACCTCCTGTCCCCACAGTTGTGGGACCGTCGCGCCGCCCTGGCGCCACTGGGTATAGACGTTTCCTGCACCAAAATCGCCATCGACTTCCAGTCGTTACAGGCCGCCACGGCCGAGGCTGTGCTGCAGCAAAGTACTGAAATTCTGCGGGAAGCCACACGGGCAGACGCCGCCTTCATCGCGCTCTATGACGCCACGGCTTCGCGCGTCGAACGTGTGGTCGCCGCCAAGGCGCACTTCACGGGTGCGGCACCGGAGACCCTCGCTGGCGTCCCACTGGACAGCCTGCCGTGGATTCGCGAGCGTCTAGGCCATAGCCGCCTGCTGGAAATTCGCGACACCCTGCAGGCCCGTAATGACCTCGCCGGCGAAGCGCTGGTGTTCGGCGAACGCGGCTTGCGCGCGCTGTTGGTGGTGGGCTTTGCGGTACGCGGCAAGCCCGCTGGCTTCATCGGTTTGGGCACTGCCATGCCGGTGGAGGGGTGGGATGTTTCCTTCCACCTGCTGCTGAAACTGGTGGGCATCAGCCTCGGCACCGGCCTAGACCGTGTGGCCCTAGCGCGTGACCACGAGATGCTGCGGGAACGCACTGCGCTTGTGGACAGTTGCGCCAATGACGGCGTTTGGGAATACGACGCGCAAACGCAGGAAACCCACTTCAGCGCCCGCTGGAAAGCCATGTTGGGCTATGGGTCGGGCGAGTTGGATGGACGCGGGCCGGGCTGGCGGCAGTTGGTCCACCCTGAAGACCTGCCGTTGTTATCGCAGCAGATTCGCGACCATGTTTCCGGGCAAACCGGGCCGGTGCGCAGCTTGCACCGCCTGCGCCATCAAGACGGTGACTGGCGTTGGGTGGAAAGCCGCCTGCGTGCGCAACTGGATGCCGGTGGTGCGCTCCGCCGCTTGGTGGCCGTGGAGTTCGATGTCACGGAACGCAAGCGCTATGAAGAAGCGCTGTTCCGTGAAAAAGAAAATGCGCAGGTCACGCTGCACAGCATTGGCGATGGCGTCATCACCGCCGACCGGCATGGGCAGGTGGAATACTTGAACCCGGTGGCTGAAGCACTCACAGGTTGGCACTTGACCGAGGTGCTGGGCCGCGATATCGGCGAGGTGTTTCGTACTTTCCACGAGGAAACTTGCGAGGCCTTGGAAAACCCCTTGCTCGCTTCGGTGCGGCAACAGCAACCGGTGAAGGCTTTGCGGCCTACGCTGCTGGTACGTCGCGATGGCAATGAACTCTATGTGCAGAGCACTGCCGCGCCAAGGCGCAGTGGTGCGGGCGAGATAGTGGGTGGCGTGCTCGTGTTCCACGACGTCACCGAATCGCGGGAGTTGCAGCGGCGCCTGACCTACCACGCGAGCCATGATGTGCTCACCGGCTTGCCGAACCGCCGCGAGTTCGAGCAGCGTCTGGAGCGTGCTTTGAAGGCTGCCCAGGCGGGTGAGGGCAGTTATGCGCTGCTCCATCTGGACCTGGACCAGTTCCGGATCGTGAATGACACCTGTGGCCACAACGCCGGTGATGCGCTGTTGGGTCAACTGGGCACTCTGCTGAAAGGTAAAGTTCGTTGGCGTGATGCGCTGGCGCGGTTGGGTGGCGATGAATTCGCAGTGCTGCTAGAGCACTGTGCGGTGGATGAGGCCTTGCGCCTCGCCGAAGGCCTGCGCGAAGCAGTCCGCGGTTTCCGTTTCACTTGGGGCGAGCGTTCCTTCCGCCTCGGAGCGAGCATCGGTTTGGTCACTCTCAACGCCGAGACACCCGATGTGGCCGCAGCGCTGTCTGCTGCCGATGGTGCCTGCAACGCCGCGAAGGAAGCGGGCCGCAATCGCGTCCATTGCTTTGAGGAAAACGACCTCGATCTGATGCGGCGCCGTCGCGAGATGCAGTGGGCAGCGCGTATCAACGCGGCGCTCGAGGAAGGGCGTTTCGAACTGCATCGCCAGACCATCATGCCGCTGCAGACCGAAGAGGCGGGCAGCCATTTTGAACTGCTCATCCGCATGCGCGACGAACAGGGCAAGCTGGTGCCGCCCGATCATTTCATCGCCGCAGCAGAACGCTACAACCTCATGCCGGCTATTGATCGCTGGGTAGTGGAGAATGCCTTCCGTTGGCTGGTCTCGGCGGCGGATGAGCGCGCCGGTCTTGCCATGTGCGCCATCAACCTGTCTGGCCAGAGCATGGGCGACGACCAGTTCCTGCCGTTCGTCATCCAGCAGTTCCGCACCAGCGGCCTCGACGCCACAAAGATCTGCTTCGAAATCACCGAGACTTCCGCCATCGCGAATTTCTCGCAGGCCAGTCGTTTCATTCAGGCGCTGCATGGCTTGGGCTGCAAGTTCGCGTTGGACGACTTCGGCACCGGTTTGTCTTCCTTCGGTTACCTGAAGCATTTCCCCGTTGATTTCCTGAAGATTGATGGAAGCTTCGTGAAGGACTTGGTGAACGATTCCGTTGACCGCGAGATGGTGCGATCCATCAACGAGATTGGCCACCTGACTGGCAAGAAGACCATCGCGGAGTACGCCGAGAGCGAGGAGATCATCGAACTCCTGCGCGCCTTGGGGGTGGACTATGCCCAAGGCTACGGGGTAGCGATGCCCGAGAAACTGACCGCGGGTGAAGGTTGGGCCAGCCACTTGGCTTGAATGAGCCAGCCATTTGGCTTGAATGAGCCGGGCCCAAAAAGAAAGGCCCGCACTAGGCGGGCCTTCCACGACAGTCGGCCGCAAAGGCCGAATCTAGCAGCTTTTAGGCTGCCTTCATCTTCAGAACGGCAGACCGTGCTTGGCAGCGCCCATGCACAGCAGCATCGGCACGGAGAGCACGAAGTTCGTGCGCGAGGCCAGCATGGCCACCTTGCGCGCCTTGGCCTTCTCGTCGTCCGTGGCGGCCACAATGCCGAGCACCTTCTTCTGGTTCGGCCAGATGAAGTGCCAGACGTTGAACAGCATGATAGTGCCGAGCCAGGCGCCTACACCGATGGTCTGGAAGCCGTCGGCGAAGGTGAAGGTCTTATGCAGCGAAGCCATACCGCCGTAGCCACCCGCCGTGCCAGCCACCAAGTAGTAAGCGCCCGACACCCAGGTCACCAGGGCGGCATAACGGAACCACAGCAGCGCGCGGGGCGCGACGTACTTGTTGATGCCAGCGCCACCCGGGCCACCAGCGTCGGCAGCGGCAGCAGCGAGGGCCGGCATCTGCACGAGGTTGAAGTAGTAGAGGAGGCCGATCCAGCAGACGCCGGCGACGATGTGCAGCGTGCGCATCAGGTTGGCGTGGTCGAAGGCGACGCCGCCGGTCAGTGCAATGCTGACGACGATGGCGAGCGCGATGGCGGTGCTGATGGCACCTTTCACGGTAAGCAATGGATTCATCTGGAGTCTCCCTCTAGGTCTTCGGGCGGTGCGCTGCGGAATTCGTTGGATGCCAAGTGGGCGCTTTGTGGGCTGCGCCTGTACTGGACATTCCGGTTACCCTCCGCCGCGCGTTGAAGGCTAGCCGACACACCCCCATAATTCAACCAGCCCGGTAGTCCCGCCGGCAGGAGCTGCCCCGTTGTCCGACGTCTCACCCTTGCGGAAGCCCGCACCCCGCTCGCCCTGTATCAACGTTTGTACGCTGGACCCTGCGGGCAGTTGCCTAGGTTGCCATCGTACGCGGGCAGAAATTGCCGGCTGGGTGCGCGCTACGGCGGACCAGCAGTGGGCCATCGTTACGGCGGCTGAAGTACGCCGTCGGGGCACCCCGGTGGGTAGCGTCCTCTAAGCCACCGTCCGCA
Organism: Candidatus Planktophila lacus; assembly: GCA_943331345.2. Classification (GTDB taxonomy): domain Bacteria; phylum Pseudomonadota; class Gammaproteobacteria; order Steroidobacterales; family Steroidobacteraceae; genus CAIOHZ01. The sequence goes on from CALQLF020000003.1 coordinate 38,063, forward strand.
TGCGACAATAGTCGCCAGTCTTCCCGTTTTCCCGAGGTCATTCCATGCTTACCCCAGAAGTCCGCGCCCGCATCGAGAGCCAGTTGGCTGCCGCCCCGGTGGTGCTGTACATGAAGGGTTCGCCCGATTTCCCGCAGTGCGGCTTTTCCGCGCAAGCGGTGGCTGCATTGCGCGCCTGCAAGACGGCCTTCCAGCACGTGAACATCTTCGAGGAGCCTGAAGTCCGTGAGGGCTTGAAGGAATTCTCGCAGTGGCCCACCTACCCCCAGCTTTACGTGAAGGGTGAACTCATCGGCGGCTGCGACATCATTCTGCAGATGTATCGCAGCGGTGAATTGCAGCAGGTGCTCGCCGCGGCCAACTAAGGCCGCAGTTTGGTAGCGGCCAGCCGCGGCCCACGAGGCGGCTGCAGAGCACCTACTCCGCCGTAGGCTCCAACTGCGGGTTCCCTTCGGGTTCCACGCCGCGCATGGCCTTCTGGCGCTCCAGGCCAGCCTCGAACATGGGCTGGAACTGGTTGCAGATGGCGCAGAACAGGTCTGCCGTGCGCTGGGCGTCATAGGACGCCGAATGCGCCGCTTCCTCGTCCCAATCCAGACCGGCGGCAATGGCCGCGCGCGCCAGTACCGTCTGGCCGTAGGCAACGCCACCCAAGGTGGCCGTATCAAAACTGCTGAACGGATGGAACGGGCTGCGCTTGATGCCGCAACGGGTAATGGCGGCGTTCAGGAACCCCAAATCGAACGAACTGTTGTGCCCGACCAGAATGGCGCGCGTGCAGCCATGCTGTTTCACGGCTTTGCGCACTTCATTGAAGATGCGGTCCAGCGCGTCTTTTTCCGGAATGGCCGGGCGCAAGGGGTGGTGCGGGTCGATGCCGTTCACGGCGAGCGAAGCCGGCTCCATGTTCGCACCCGGAAACGGCTGCACGTGGAAGCGATGCGTCTCGCCGCGACTGAGCATGCCGTCGTCGTTCATTTCCAGCAGCACGGCAGCTATTTCCAAGAGCGCGTCTGTTTTGGAATTGAAGCCGCCGGTCTCGAGGTCTACCACTACTGGCAGGAAGCCGCGGAAGCGCCGGCCGAGCAGCGAAGGCGATTCAATACCCATCAGGCGCAGGCTCCGGTAACCAGTTCCCAGGCGAGGCTTTCGCCGGCACGGTAGGGAACGAGTTCGCCGCCAGCGAACGGGAAAGAGGCGGGAACGGCTACGGCGTTGCGGCGCAGCGTGATGCTGGAAGTGTTGCGCGGCAAGCCGTAGTAATCGGCACCGAAGTGGCTGGCGAAGCCTTCCAGGCGGTCCAGTTTGCCCACCGAATCGAAGGCCTCGGCATACAGTTCAATGCCTGCATGCGCCGAATACACGCCAGCGCAGCCACAGGCGTGCTCTTTCAGGTGTTTCGCATGCGGTGCGCTGTCGGTACCGAGAAAGAACTTTGGGTTGCCGCTGGTGGCGGCGTCGAGCAATGCCTCGCGGTCACGCTCGCGCTTCAGCACTGGCAGGCAGTACAGATGCGGACGCAGGCCACCACGGAACATGTCGGTACGGTTATTCAGCAGATGCTGCGGCGTGAGCGTGGCGGCTACCTGTGCCCCTTGGGCGCGCACGAACTGCACCGCGTCGAGCGTGGTGGCGTGTTCAAATATCAGGCGCAGGCGCGGGAAGCGTCGTACCAGTGGTGCCGCAGTGCGTTCGATGAATACGCGTTCGCGGTCGAAGACGTCGACGTCACCATCCGTCACTTCGCCATGAAGCAGGAAGGGCACGCCGCGTTCTTCCATACGTTCCAGGACGGGGTACACACGGGCGAGATCCGTGACGCCCGCATCACTGTTGGTGGTGGCACCCGCCGGGTAGTACTTGAAGCCGATGATTCCCGCGGTGTCTGCGGCGAGGTCGACCTCCTCCAGAGGTGTGTTGTCCGTGAGGTACAAGGCCATCAGTGGGCTGAAGGTGCAGTCCGGCGGCAAGGCGGCATGAATACGCGAACGGTAGGCCAAGGCTGCCGCCACGGTAGTGACCGGGGGCTTGAGGTTCGGCATGACCACAGCGCGCCCGAAGCGCTGCGCTGTGTGCAGCACCACAGCGCGTAGGGCTTCGCCATCGCGCAGGTGCAGGTGCCAATCGTCGGGGCGGGCAATGGTGAGTTGGTCCATGGGGCTCAGGAAATCCTTGCAGGGGTACGGTGGTGGACAGCGCCAGCAGGGCGGCTATCCAATGCCTGCAGGAGGCTCTCGTCCTGCAGCAGGGTGGTGGCGTAGCGCACGCCAAACCCGGTGATGTCGGTGGTGATGTGGGCAAGGCCCCCATGCCGCGTAGCGGAGGCGAGGTCCAGATGGATCCACGGCAGGCCATTGCCAACGAAGCGCTGCAAGAAGCGCGCAGCGTAAATATGGTCGCCTTTACCTTCCACCGGGCATTGGATGATGTCGGCGACTTTGGACTCGAGTTCCTGGTCGAAATCCGCATCCAAAGGGAAGGCCCAGACGCGTTCGCCACAGTGGCGGCCTATCGCCTCCAGTTCGTTGCGCTGGCCGAGCCTGTTGGTGAAGAGACCCGCGTAGCGTTCCGTGAGTGCGCCAACGCAGGCGCCGGTGAGCGTGGCGAAGTCGATGAGGGCGCGCGGCTTGGTACGTGACGCTAGAGCCAAGGCGTCGGCCAGCAGCATGCGACCTTCAGCATCCGTGTGGATGATCTGAATGGTGGTGCCGTTGCTGGCGACCACGACGTCTTGCGGCTTGTACGCCTGCGCGGCCAAGTGGTTTTCGGCCAGCGCCAACCAGGCATCTACTGGTGCCGGGTGCTGCAATTCGGTCAAGGCCAATAGCGTGCCGAGGGCCACAGCGCTACCAGCCATATCGGTGTGCATGTCAAGCATGCTGCGGTGGGGTTTCAGATTCACGCCACCGGTATCGAAGCAGACGCCTTTACCGACCAGTGCCACGGGCGCCAAGGATTGCTTGGAGCCTTGGCCTAGCTTGCGGGCGGGGCGGTACTGCACGCGAAGGAGGCAGGCATCCGCTGCCGCGTTACCTTGCGCCACGGCGAGAAAGGCGCCAGCACCCGCACGGCGCAGGGCGGCTTCGTCGTCGATGACCAGTTTCCAGCCCTGTTGGCGGGCGAGCGCCTGCACGCGCTTGCGGTAGAGCGCGGGCGTGAGGTGGTTGCCTGGCAAGGCGGTCAGCCAGCGGGCGAGGGCGCCACCACGCTCGACGGCTTGCCATTTCCGCAAGGCGCCGAGCCCTAGGGCGACTGGCACAGCCACCGGGAGTGGCGCGTGGGCAGCTTTTGCTTTGGTCGCTTGGCTGCGCAATGTTGGTAATGCGTAACGGCTGGCTACCCAAGCGGACCAAAGGGCTTCGCGCGTGGTGTCGTCGGCACCCCACAGCACCACTTCATCCGCGGCCACGGCCTGCGCCGACTGCACCAGTTTCCCAGCTTGCGTCAGGGCCTCGAAGGCGCTGGCTTCCGTGCCAAGCACGCGGATAAACAGGTTGGCGGCCTGACGACCCGTGACGATGGCGGCACTCAGGGCGCCTGGCGCGGCACCTTGAGCGCGGTTATGTGCCGCCCACAATGCTTGCGCCTCAGGGCCCAGTTCAACCACTGCCTGAGCGAGTTCAGTGGGGCTGCCCAAGAGCAGCAGGGCGCGGCGTCGATTGCCGCGCAGAGCACTGCCGAGGGTGGTCGCTCGCCGGTAGGGTGCGTCCGGCAAGAGGGGCAATAAAGGAATGGTCGACATACTGGCGCGAAGTTTGCCTGAAAGCCGGCCCGGGCGCTTGGCGGTGCATCGGTATCGGCTTCACGATATAATGAAGTTTGACCTACGTTGTCACCGAAGGTTTTTGCGCGTCTGCGGTGCGCCCGCGACGCCTTTTCGAGGGACTCCGATGACCGAAAACAATCGCCTGCCGGACATGGATCCGGCAGAGACGCAAGATTGGCTTGAGTCAATAGACAGTGTACTGAGGGTTTGCGGAAAAGCGCGCGCCCACTTCCTGATCGAGCGTCTCATCGACCACGCGCGCCGCAACGGTGCCTACCTGCCGTACACGCCGAACACGGCGTACGTGAACACCATTGGCGTGGAGCGCGAAAAGGCGTATCCCGGCGACCGCGCCTTGGAGCGCCGACTGGAGGCGTACCTGCGCTGGAACGCCATGGCGATGGTGGTGGCGGCCAACCGGCAGAGCAGCGAGTACGGCGGCCATATCTCTACCTACGCCTCGTCGGCGACGTTGTATGAAGTGGGCTTCAACCATTTCTGGCGTGCCCCTACGCCGGAAAATGGCAGCGGCGACTTGATCTACGTGCAGGGCCATTCGAGCCCCGGCATCTATGCCCGCGCTTATTTGGAAGGCCGCTTGAGCGACGACCAACTGCGCCACTTCCGTCAGGAAGTGGGCGGCAAGGGCTTGTCGTCTTATCCGCACCCTTGGCTGATGCCTGACTTCTGGCAGTTCCCGACGGTGTCGATGGGCCTTGGTCCTTTGATGGGCATTTATCAGGCGCGCTTTATGCGCTATCTGGAACATCGTGGTCTTGTGCCGGCTTCGGACCGCAAGGTGTGGTGCTTCCTCGGCGACGGCGAGATGGACGAACCCGAGTCGATGGGTGCGCTCACCATGCCGGTACGCGAGAAGCTCGACAACTTGGTATTCGTCGTCAACTGCAATCTGCAGCGGCTGGATGGCCCAGTGCGTGGCAACGGCAAGATCATTCAGGAACTGGAAGCGGCGTTCCTCGGCGCCGGCTGGAATGTCATCAAGGTGTTATGGGGTAGCCGCTGGGATCCTTTGCTGGCGCGTGACACGAACGGTACGCTGCGACAGCTCATGGAAGAGTGCGTCGACGGCGAGTACCAGAATTTCAAGCAGAAGGGCGGCGCCTACACGCGCGAGCACTTCTTCGGCAAATACCCTGAACTGCGCGAGATGGTCGCTAACCTGAGCGATGAAGAGATTTGGCGCCTGCAGCGCGGCGGCCATGATTCCATGAAGGTGTGGAATGCCTACGCCGCGGCTATGGCGCACGAGGGTGGGCCGACGGTCATCTTGGCGCACACGGTGAAGGGCTTCGGCATGGGCAAGGCTGGCGAAGGCCAGAACACGGCCCACCAGCAGAAGAAGCTGGACGAGGAAGCGCTGCGTGCCTTCCGCGACCGCTTCAATATCCCGGTGAGCGATGACGAAATTGGCAAGCTGCCGTTCCGTCGCCCGGCCGACGACAGCCCGGAGATGAAGTACCTGCTCGAGCGTCGCAGTGCGCTAGGCGGCTCGCTGCCGGCACGCAAGGTGAGCCAGCAGCGTCTACCGGTGCCGGCGCTGGCAGCATTCCAGGGCTTGCTGGAGTCGAGTGGCGACCGCGAGATTTCCACCACCATGGCCTTCGTACGGCTGCTCGGTGTGTTGCTGAAGGACAAGGCTTTCGGTCCTCACGTGGTGCCCATCGTTCCCGACGAGGCGCGCACCTTCGGCATGGAAGGCTTGTTCCGACAGATTGGTATCTATTCCTCGGCGGGTCAGTTGTACACGCCGCAGGACGCGGACCAATTGCTGTACTACCGCGAGGACCGCAAGGGCCAGATTCTCGAAGAAGGCATCAACGAAGCCGGCGCCATCTGTTCGTGGATTGCCGCGGGTAGTGCCTATGCGAACCATGGCATTCCCATGGTGCCGTTCTATATCTATTACTCCATGTTCGGCTTCCAGCGCGTCGGCGACTTCATCTGGGCTGCTGCCGACTTGCAGGTGAAGGGCTTCCTTCTGGGTGCCACGGCTGGCCGTACCACGCTAGCGGGCGAAGGCCTGCAGCATCAGGACGGCCACAGCTTGCTGCTGGCAAGCACGGTGCCGAACTGCGTCGCTTACGACCCTTGCTATGCCTACGAGTTGGCAGTCATCGTGCAAGACGGCTTGCGCCGCATGTATGGTGAAGGCGAGAGCATCTTCTACTACCTGACGGTAATGAACGAGAACTACACGCATCCGGCCATGCCGGAAGGCGTGGAGGCCGGTATCTTGAAGGGCATGTACCAGCTGCGGGCCGGCACTACAGCGCCCACCAAGAGCAAGGCCAAGGCCGTGCCGCGCGTGCGTCTGCTGGGTAGTGGCACCATCCTGCGCGAGGTCGAGGCTGCGGCCGCGATGCTCGAAGCGGACCACGGCATTGCCGCAGACGTGTTCAGCGTCACCAGTTTCGGCGAGATGCGTCGCGAGGCCATCGATGCCGAGCGCTGGAATTTGCTGCACCCCGAAGCTACTCCCCGCACGCCCTATGTTGCCAGCGTGCTGGCCGCAGGCAGTGGTCCGGTGGTGGCGGCAACGGACTACATGCGCAGCATTCCTGACCAGGTACGTCAGTGGGTACCGGGGCGCTATGTCACGCTCGGCACAGATGGCTTTGGGCGCAGCGACTGCCGCGCGCAGTTGCGTAGCCATTTCGAGGTGGACCGTCGCTATGTGGTGGTTGCGGCATTGAAGGCGCTGGCCGACGACGGATTGGTCACGGCCGCCACGGTAGCGAAGGCTATCGCCGCTTACGGTATCGACCCCGAGAAGCCCAGCCCGGTGCTGAGCTGAGGAGCAAACCATGAGCAGTAACGTGGAAGTGCGCGTACCCGACATCGGCGGTGCGGCTGGTGTGAAGGTCATCGAAGTGCTCGTCGCCGTGGGTGACGCGGTTGAGAAAGAGCAATCGCTGGTAACGCTCGAAAGCGAGAAGGCGACCATGGATGTGCCTTCTACCGCCGCAGGCCGAGTGGTCGCGGTGCATGTCGCGGCGGGCGCTGAGGCTACGGAAGGCACGCTGGTGGTGACACTGGAAGTAGCGGGCGAGGCCAAGGTTGCCGCTGCTGTAACCCCCGCGGCTATTGTGGGAGCGAGCTTGCTCGCGACTCCTGCCACCGCTGCTGTAACCCCCGCGGCTATTGTGGGAGCGAGCTTGCTCGCGACTCCTGCACTGCCTGCCATCAACGAAACTACTTTCGCCAAGGCACACGCGAGCCCGTCGGTACGTCGCTTCGCGCGCGAGCTCGGCGTGGATCTCGGTCAAGTACGCGGCAGTGGGCAGAAGGGACGCGTTTCCCACGACGACGTGAAGGCTTGGGTAAAGCAGACCTTGGCTGCCGCTGGGACGCGCGGCGCGGCGGGGGGCTCGTTGCCGAAATTGCCGGAAGTGGATTTCGCGAAGTTCGGCCCCGTGCGTGTCGTGCCCCTTACCCGCATTCAGAAAATCAGCGGACCGCGCCTGCACGCCAGCTGGGTGAACTTGCCGCACGTCACGCAGTTCGACCAAGCGGACATTACCGGCATGGAAGCCACGCGCCAGGAACTGAAGGATTCTGCGGCCGAAAAGGGCGTGAAGCTGACACCTTTGGCGTTCGTCGTGCGTGCGTGTGCGCGGGTCATCGCGAAGTTTCCGAAGTTCGCCTCCTCGCTGGATGCGGCTGGCGAAAACTTGGTCTACAAGCAGTACCTGCATATCGGCTTCGCGGCGGATACGCCGAACGGTCTGGTCGTACCGGTCATTCGTGATGCTGATCGCAAGGACGTTTACGAAATTGCCCGTGAGCTGGCGGAGCTCTCGGCAAAGGCTCGTGCGGGGCAATTGAAGGCCGCCGAGATGCAGGGTGGCTGCTTCACCATCAGTTCGCTTGGTGGCATCGGTGGTACTGCGTTCACGCCCATCATCAATGCGCCGGAAGTCGCCATCCTCGGCGTCTCGAAGAGCAGCCAGCAGCCCCATTGGGATGGCAAGCAATTCGTGCCGCGCTTGATGTTGCCGCTGTCGCTGTCGTATGACCACCGCGTCATCGATGGGGCGGATGGCGCGCGGTTCACGGCGGCGCTGGCGCTGGAACTGGCGAACGTCGCTGGCCTCCTGGAGGCAGTACCGTGAGCGCGCAGGATGTCCTGGTACCGGACCTCGGTGGTTCCGCCGATGTGCCCGTCATCGCCGTGCTCGTTAAGGCTGGCGATGTAGTACAGAAGGAAGACCCGCTGTTCACGCTGGAAAGCGAGAAGGCGACCATGGATGTGCCGGCGCCGTTTGCGGGCACCGTCGAGGCCTTGCTGGTGGAGGTCGGCACGAAGGTTAGTACCGGTTCGCTGGTGGCGCGCATTGCGGCAGCGGACAGTCGCGAGCAAGCTCGCTCCCACAGTGCAGGGGACAGTCGCGAGCAAGTGGCCTCCCACGGTGCTGCTGAAAGTCGCGAGCAAGTTCCCTCACACACTGAAGTTTCGGGTGCGGCAGCGGATGAACCGGCCGCCGACGTGCATATTCCCTTGCTCGTTCTCGGCGCCGGGCCCGGCGGTTACACCGCTGCCTTCCGCGCCGCAGACCTCGGTCTTGAAGTCGGACTGGTGGAACGTTGGCCTACTTTGGGTGGTGTTTGTCTGAATGTGGGTTGCATTCCTTCGAAGGCCTTGCTGCATGCGGCGAAGGTCATTGAAGAAGCCCATGACATGTCGGCGCTAGGGGTGCAGTTCGCGCCGCCAGTCATCGACAACGTGAAGCTGAAGGGCTGGAAAGACCGCGTGGTGGGCAAGCTCACCACGGGCCTCACTGGGCTCGCCAAGCAGCGCAAGGTCAAAGTCCTGCGGGGCACCGGTACTTTTTTGTCCGCGCACCGTCTGGTAGTCACTGCCGAAGACGGCAGCCGCCAGGTCGTCGGGTTCGAGCAGTGCATCATCGCCGCGGGCAGCGAGCCGGTGAAGCTGCCGGCATTCCCGGCGGATCCGCGCATTCTCGACAGCACCAGCGCGCTGGAATTGGCGCGTATCGATGGACGCTTGCTAGTGATTGGCGGTGGCATCATCGGTCTGGAAATGGCCTGCGTCTACGACGCCTTGGGCGCCAAGGTGTCTGTGGTCGAGCTCGGTGCGGGCCTCATGCCGGGTGCCGACCGCGACCTCGTGCGCCCGCTCGAAAAGCGCCTGAAAGCACGCTACGAAGCCATTTTGACCGGCACGAAAGTCGTCGCCATCGAGGCGTTGCCGGAAGGGTTGCGCGTTACTTTCGAAGGCAAGGGCGCGCCTGAGCCGCAGGTCTATGACCAGGTGCTGGTGGCCGTGGGCCGTGTACCGAACGGCAAGCGTCTGGAAGCCGCTGCGGCTGGGGTGGACGTGGATGCTCGTGGCTTCATTGCCGTGGACAAGCAGATGCGCACGAACGTGCCGCACATCTTCGCCATCGGCGATGTGGTGGGACAGCCCATGTTGGCCCACAAGGCCACGCATGAAGGCAAGCTGGCCGCCGAAGTAGCCGCGGGTGAAAAGCGTGCTTTCGACGCTCGCGTCATTCCTTCCGTGGCCTATACCGACCCGGAGGTGGCTTGGGTGGGTTTGACGGAAACCCAGGCGGCCGAGCAGGGCATCAAAGTGGAGAAGGGCGTGTTCCCTTGGGCGGCTTCCGGTCGTGCTTTGGCACTAAACCGCGACGAGGGCTTCACGAAGCTGTTGTTCGACCCGACCACTCATCGGTTGCTGGGCGCAGGCCTGGTCGGGCCAAACGCAGGCGAACTCATCGGTGAGGTGGCGTTGGCCGTGGAGATGGGGGCGGACGCTGCCGACATCGGCAACACCATCCACCCCCACCCGACGCTCAGCGAAACGGTCGCATTCGCCGCAGAAGCGTTTGAGGGCACACTCACGGATCTGTACCTGCCGAAGCGGAAATAATGTTTCCTGATTGCGCCGCAGGCTAGTTTGCGGGGCCTGCCGTACGGACTTTTCCCTGTCCGCCCAATAACCTACAAACTATTGCGCTGCAAAACAGTTACACTATGCGGCCTTATACTAGGCGTACGCCATGAACTCTCCTCAGGATTCCACCGAGAATCCCTCCGCAGCGAATCCCGCTGAGGCGGCCGAAGCCGCCATCACTTTCGCTAGCCTCGGACTTGCCGCGCCAGTGCTCGAAGCGCTCTTGGCGGTCGGTTACGAATCTCCTTCGCCCATCCAAGCCGCCACCATTCCGGCATTGCTGGAAGGCAAGGACGTGCTCGGCCAGGCACAGACCGGTACTGGCAAGACCGCGGCCTTCGCCCTGCCACTGCTCTCTGGGCTAGACCTCAACGTCGCCGGCGTGCAGGCTCTGGTCATGGTGCCTACCCGTGAACTGGCCATTCAGGTGGCCGAGGCGTTCAACAAGTACGCCGCCAAGATGCCCGGTTTTCATGTGCTGCCCATCTACGGTGGCCAGAGCTATACCCCGCAGTTGAACGCCTTGCGTCGCGGCGTTCACGTGGTGGTTGGCACCCCGGGTCGCATCATGGACCACCTCGATCGCGGCACACTGTCGCTCGAGGCTGTGCGTTACGTGGTGCTCGACGAAGCCGACGAGATGCTCCAGATGGGCTTCGTCGATGCCATCGAGCAGATTCTCGGCAAGGTACCGCCAGAACGTCAGGTGGCGTTGTTCTCGGCCACCATGGCACCGCAAATCAAGCGCATTGCGAAAACGCATCTACGTTCGCCGCGCGAAATCAACATTCAGGGCAAGACCACTACCTCGGCGAATATCCGCCAGCGCTATTGGGTGGTCAGCGGTCTGCACAAGCTGGACGCGCTCACGCGCATCCTCGAAGTGGAGCCGTTCGACGCCATGCTGGTGTTTACGCGTACCAAGCAGTCGACGGTGGAGTTGGCTGAACGTCTCGAAGCTCGCGGCTTCTCTGCCGCAGCGCTGAATGGCGACATTCTGCAGGCGCAGCGTGAACGCACCATCGCAGCGCTGAAGGCCGGCAAGATCGACATTCTGGTTGCCACCGACGTGGCCGCGCGCGGTCTCGACGTGGAGCGTATTGGCCATGTCGTGAACTTCGATGTGCCTTACGACACCGAAAGCTATGTGCACCGTATCGGTCGCACGGGCCGTGCCGGACGCAAGGGTGAGGCCATCCTGTTCATCGCGCCACGCGAACGCAACATGCTTTCGGCGATTGAACGCGCCACGCGTTCGCCGCTCGAGCCGATGCGTCTGCCGACTGTCAGCGATGTGAATGAAGCGCGTATCACCAAGTTCCGTGAACGACTGGAAGCGGTCATCACGGAAGGTGTCTCTACCGAATACCGTAGTGTCATCGAGTCCGTCGTGCGCGAGTCCGGTCAGGACCTGCTCGACGTGGCTGCCGCGCTTGCTCGCATGGCGCAGGGCGAAACGCCGCTGCTGCTGCCGGGTGGTGAAGAGCCGGGCAGCCGCGACGGCGCCCCGCGTTCGTTGCCACCGGAAGACCGGCAGGGTCGTCCTCGCGACCGTCTGGCCGAGATGCTGGAAGAAGAGCAGCGCCCGAACGGCAAGTATGTGTCCCGCGAAGATCGCTTCGGTCCGCAGCAGGTTTATCGCCTTGAAGTGGGCCGCGCCCACGGCGTGCAGCCAGGCAACATCGTGGGCGCCATTGCGCACACGGCGGACCTCGCCGGCAACCAGATCAACGGCGTCGACATTCACTTCGACCACACGCTCGTCCGCTTGCCGGCAGGGCTGTCGCCGGAAGTGCTGGGCAAGATTTCCGAGGTGAAGGTGCGCGGGCGTTCGCTAGACATCAAGCCCGCTGAGGCCGGTGCTGGCGAAGGTGCACCTCGTGGCCCGCGTCAGTTCGAAGGCGGCGGGCGTCCGTTCCAGGGCGGTGGCCGTCCTCCGTTCCACGGCAGCGGTCCGCGTCATTTCCAAGGCGGTGGTCGCCCCTTCGAGGGTGGTGGCCGTCCGTTTGAAGGGGGTGGCCCGCGTTCGTTCGAAGGTGGTGGCCGTCCTTCGTTCCCACCGCGCGGTCGTCCGTTCGAGGGTGGCGCTCCGCGTCCCTTCGAAGGTGGTGGTCGTCCGTTCGAGGGTGGCGCTCCGCGTCAGTTCGAAGGTGGCGCTCGTCCGCCGTTCGAGGGCGGTGCCCGTCCCCCGCGTCCGTTTGCCGGGCGCCCGTTCAGCGGTCCTTCGAAGCCGCATCGCAAGGGTCCGCCAAAGCGCTGACCCTGCGTCATCGGCGGCGTCGGCTCAGCGGTGCCGCCTACGCTGGCTCTTCAGGGCAGTAGCCCCATCTTCCGCAGCTTCGGCGTGACCACCGGAATGGTCAGCATCGTGCTGCCGACGGCCATCAGCAGTAAAGCCGTGAATGTCGTCGGCGTGATGACTGCCTTGTCGAGCAGGATGTTGGCGAAGATGATCATGATGAGCGCCTTCGTCTGCAGCAGCCAGCCGATGAGCGAGGCTTCGCCAGGTGCCCAGCCCAGGAACTTGCCTGCTATGCGTAGCCCGACCAGCTTGCCTACCACCGCGGCCGCGAGCAGTCCGCCCGCCGCGAGAAATACCTGAACCCCACCGGCTGCCCATTGCGTCCGCAAGCCAGTACTCAGGAAGAACACGGGCATCATCACCAGCAAGACGTGGTGCCGGAGTTTGTCTAGCGAATCGCGGTCGAACCAATCGCTATCCGTTACCGCGCCGGCCAGAAAGGCGCCCACCATGAAGTGCAGGCCGGACCAGTCGGCGCCCCATGCGCAGGCCGCCAGCCAGATGAGGCTGGCGTACCAGCGGTCGGCCATCGGAATGCGGCGCATACCCCAGCGGAATAGGGTGACGAGTACCGCGAAGCCGGCCAGAAACAAGAGTTGTCGGCCCACGCGGTTCCAGTCCATGAGGATCAGCGCCAGCACGCCCCAGATGGCGATGTCATCCAAGCTAGCGTAACGCAGGATGCGTTGACCCAGCGGTTGCCGCAGCAGGGCAAGGCGTTCCAGGAATAGCACCAGGATGGGGAGCGCGGTGACGGCGCATGACATGCCCACACCCAAGACAAATTGCCATGGCGCTGTGCCCGCACCCATCCAGAGGGAATGCATGGCACGTGCATCCGTTTCAGCTGCAAGGCCTGAAGACGCCGTAGTAGCCAGGGCCTCGCCACCGTTCCACACCAACAGAGCGGCAACGCCTGCCCCCGCCAGCAAGGGGGTGAATAATGCTAGTCCTGCCGTGATGCTGGTTTCGCCGCGCTTGCGCCACGCATCCCGCAGGTCCAGTTCCACGCCGGCCAGCCAGACGAACAGGATGACCGCCCACCAGGCAATGCCATTCAGCGACTGGACAACTTTCGGGTTGAACACGAATGCGTAGTAATCCGGATACGCGGCGCCAAGTACGCCAGGGCCCAGGAGGATGCCGCCGACGATTTGCACCACGACCAGCGGCGCCCAGTAGTCCGTGCGGCCCAGACGCCACAACAGGTAGGGCGCTGTGAAAATGATAAGCAGCGCGATGAGGAAAATTTCAGTGGTGTTCATTCGCAACGTTATCCCTTACGTTGGACAGGACTTCATCAAAACGCACAGCAGCATGCTGCCTTGGACTTACAGCGACCGCAAAGCCGCCAAGTAGCGTTGCTCGTCTGGAGCTACGCCCTGACGCTGTGCGTCCCACAGTGCTGCGCCGAGCGGCTCCATCATTAGGTGTTCTGCTTCGTGGGCGGAATCGTGCCGCCGCACGAGCAAGGTGTGAACGTCGCGGATGCCCTTGGGGCGGTCCGTCGATACTTGCTCGCGCAAGGCTAGATGCATGCCCATGTGCAGAAATGGGTTGGTTTGCCCTTGTTCTGGCGTCCAGTCGCGGTCGAGTGCGTCGGGCGTCAGTAACGAGTGGTACTCCGGGTGCAGCGCCACCACATCCGCTACTTGCGCTTGTAGCGGCGTGAGTGGCAGGCCTTCGGAGTGCCGCTGCCAGGCTTCCAGGTACATGCGTCGCAGGGCGTCGCGCTGTTGGTCATGGAACACGGGCATCAGCGGGGCTCCGGTGTGGGCAACGTGCCCTTGGCGATGAGTTTGCGACCATGGCGGCACAGGTCTGCCACGAAGCAACGCTTGCAATCGGGTTTGTGGGCCTTGCACACATAGCGTCCATGCAAAATGAGCCAGTGGTGCGCATCCAGCAGAAACTCTGCCGGCACGCGCTTGAGCAAGGCGTCTTCGACGGCGCGTACGGTCTTGCCCGGCGCCAAGCCGGTGATATTCGAAACTCGAAAGATATGCGTATCTACGGCCATCGTGGGCTGTCCGAAGGCCGTGTTCAGCACGACGTTTGCCGTCTTGCGCCCCACTCCGGGCAGCGCCTCGAGCGCGGCCCTGTCCGTGGGTACTTCGCCACCATGTTCTGCTAATAGCTGCCGGCACAGTTCGATAACGTTCTTGGCCTTGGCGTTGAACAGGCCGATGTGTTTCACGTACGGCGTCAGGCCAACTACATCCAAAGCGAGTATCGCTGCCGGTGTGTTGGCGACGGAGTAGAGCCGACGGGTGGCCAAGTTCACGCTCTTGTCGGTGGCTTGCGCCGACAGCACTACTGCAACCAGCAACTCGAACGGGGAGTGGTACTCCAGTTCCGTTTTTGGCGAGGGGTTCAGGGTCCGCAGTCGCGTGAAGAACTCGCGGCGTTGTTCAGGGTTCATGTCGGCTCTGCCTCCGTACTATGGTCTGCGCGCCAACGGGCGGCGCGCTCGGCCAAGGCTAAAGCTCGCTGCTGCTCGCGTTGCTCGCGGCGGCGGTCGTGGTTTTCTTGACGGTTGCGGTGGTGCTGCGCTTCGCTGGCAAGCACTTCAGCGCTACGGGGTGGTGCGCCGGTGGGTTCGAGGCGGATGCAGTCCACCGGGCAAGGGGCGATACATAGTTCGCAGCCATTGCACTCGCTGGCAATGACGGTATGCAGCAACTTGCGGGCACCAATGATGGCATCGACCGGGCAGGCGGGCAGACACTTCGCGCAGCCGATGCACACGCTTTCGTCGATGATGGCCACGCGCGGCGGCAGGAACTCGCCACAACTCGGGTCGAGTGGCGTTGCCGTCACACCTAGTGTTGCTGCCAGATTGGCGAGCGTGGACGGCCCACCGGGCGGGCAACGGTTGGGTGCGGCCTCGCCAGTGGCCATGGCGATAGCGTAGGGGCGACAGCCGGCGTAGCCACAACGCGTGCACTGCGTCTGCGGCAGCAGTGCATCCAAGCGGTCCGCAAGCGTGGCGTCCATGCGGTACTGCGCGCCAGCGTTACTTGATGAGGCTGCCCGTGACCGCGCCGGCATCCGGCGACAGCACGAAGATGCCACCGGCGCCGTTTTCCGCCGCCAGCACCATGCCCTCGCTGGTGCCGAAGCGCATCTTGCGCGGCTTCAGGTTGGCGACAATGACCACTTGGCGGCCCACCAATTGCTCCGGGGCATAGGCGGAACGGATGCCAGAGAAAATGGTTCGCTCGATAGCGGTGCCGTCGGCACTGGTGCCTAGGCTGACGCGCAGCTTCAGCAGTTTGTCGGAGCCCTCGACTGCCGAGGCCTCCAGTACTTCCGCGACGCGTAACTCGACCTTCATCAGGGCTTCGAGATCGATTTCGGGAGTGGCACCTGCCGCGGGCGCCGCTGCCTTGCTCGCGGTCGCTTCTTTCTGCGCAGGCTTGGGCTCTGCGATGGGCTCGCTCACTGTCGGTGGCGTTACCACCAACTGTGCTACCACCTTGGCGTCCAGGCGCGTGGCCAGCGCTTCGTAGGCGCGGATGGCGTGGTCGAGCAAGGGCGTGTCGAGTTGTTCCCAACGGCTGATGGGTGACTGCAGGAACGCTTCGGCGCCCGCTGCTAGGTTCGGCATGACGGGCTTCAGAAAACCTACCAGCGAACGGAAGAGATTCAGGCCCTGCGTACACACGGCCTGCACTTCGGTCGCCTTGGCCGGGTCTTTTGCCAGCAACCAGGGCTTCTGTGTGTCGATGTACTGGTTGGCCTTGTCTGCCAGCATCATCACTTCACGCACGGCGGCCGCGTAGTCGCGGGCTTCGTAGAGCGCCTGAATGCGTGGGCGGGCTGCTACAAATTCCGCAAACAGGCCGGGCTCCGGGAGCGTCGCGGCCAGGCGGCCCTCGAAGCTGCGGGTGAGGAAGCCCGCGCAGCGGCTGCCGATGTTCACTACCTTGCCGACTACTTCGGCGTTGAAGCGGCTGGTGAAGTCTTCGAGGCTCAAGTCCATGTCATCAAGACCGGACGTGAGCTTGCTCGCGAAATAAAAGCGCAGCGGCTCCGCGGGCAGCAGGTCGAGGTACTGGCGCGCGGTGATGAACGTGCCGCGACTCTTCGACATCTTCTGGCCGTTCACGGTAAGGAAGCCGTGAACGAACACGCCATTCGGCGTGCGCATCCCGGCACCATTCAGGACGGCGGGCCAGAACAGCGCGTGGAAATACAGGATGTCCTTGCCGATGAAGTGGTAGAGCTCGGTGCCCGACGAACGAGCGCCTTCGGCCCCCCAGAACTCGTCATGAGTGGCGGCGACATCGACACCGCGCTTGGCGGACAGGGCGTCGAAGCTGCCGATGTAGCCGATGGGTGCGTCGAGCCAGACATAGAAGAACTTGCCGGGAGCACCGGGGATGCCAAAGCCGAAGTACGGTGCATCGCGCGAGATGTCCCAGTCGCGAAGGCCTGCGGTAAACCACTCGTCCAGCTTGTTGGCCACGCCCGCGTCCACGGTGCCGCTACGTACCCACTCTTTCAGCAAGGCTTCGAAGTGGCCCAACTGAAAGAACAAGTGCTCGCTGTCGCGTTCTTCGGGCGTGGTACCCGAGACCGCCGACACCGGGTCGATGAGTTCAGACGGGGAGTAGGTGGCGCCGCATTTCTCGCAGCTGTCGCCGTACTGGTCCGCCGCCTTGCAGCGGGGGCAGGTGCCCTTCACGTAGCGGTCCGGCAGGAACATGCCGGCCTTGGCATCGTAGGCCTGACGGATGGTGCGGCGCGAGATATGGCCAGCCGCATCCAGTGACTGGAAAATCTGCTCCGTACGCGCGCGGTTCTCGGACGCATTGGTGCTATGGAAATGGTCGAAGTCGATACCGAAGGCGGCGAAGTCCGCCGCGTGCTCGGCACCGACGCGCGCAATGAGTTCTTCCGGCGTAATGCCCTCGGACTGGGCCCGCAACATGATCGGGGTGCCGTGGGTGTCGTCCGCACAGACGTAGTAGCACTCGTTGCCGGCCATCTTCTGGTGACGCACCCAGATGTCGGTTTGGGTGTATTCCACCAAGTGGCCTAGATGCAGCGGGCCGTTGGCGTAGGGCAGGGCACTGGTAACGAGAATGCGGCGCATGGCGGGCGTAGGTCCGAAACGGTAATGCGCCATTATGCCAAAGCGAGTGCCAACCCCGGCCGCTATCGCACTTCGGCCAAGTGCCCCACTTTCACGAAGAACCGGCCGCCCTCAGGCGCCGTGTAGGTGTCGCTGGTGCCGGGCGGGCGCCGCGACCACAGGCCGGTGGCCACGGAGTACAACTCTTCGCCAGCCGGCGGTACACCTGCCGCGTGGGGCAAGGCGAACTGACTGCCCGGCGCCGCTTCCAGCAGCCAACTGGCCTCAATGCCTTCGCCCCCCAACCACAGCCCTCGCAGGCTGCCCTGCAGGGCAGGGAGGGTGCGCCAGGCCGGGTTGGTGTCACTGGTGTCCACTACGAGCCTGCCAGCGGCAGAAATGCTCGGCGCGGCCACTCGGCTGGCTGTCAGGTGGCGCAATTTCACGAGTAGCTCGCAGCCCTCGACGCTGCCGGGAGCATGGGTTTCGCCATGCGCGTTGCGCATGAACGTGCCCACCGGGTAGCTGCCGTGTTCGTCGTGGAAGGTGCCCGACAGCACGAGAATTTCTTCGCCAAACGGGTGGCCATGCGGCGGAAAGACGGAGCCGGCGGCATAGGTGACGCGCGAGGTGCAACGGGCCTGTTCCGCGCCGTCGCGTTCGATCATCTTGCGGTGAACACCAGCCGCTGGCGAGGGTACCCACGCCAGCTGTGTGCTGTCTACGTCGGCGGGAAGGGCTAGGTCTGCATGCAATTGCATGGATGGCCTAGCTCGGTTCGCGGTCGCGATATTGCTCGAACTTCGCCTTGTTGAAGGCCTTGGCGTAGGCGCTCTTGCCGGTGATGCGACGTGTTTCCATCAGCTGCTGCAAGGCCATATCCATGGTGCGCATACCGTGCTGGGCACCGGACTGCATCACGGTTTCCAATTGGTCGTTCTTGCCCTGCCGGATGAGGTTCGCCACGGCGGGCGTGTTCACCATGATCTCCAGCGCAGCCACGCGGCCGGGGGTGCCGGCGGTGGGCACCAACTGTTGCGACACCACGCCACGCAGGCTGGTGGACAGCATGGCCCGCACTTGGCCCTGCTTGTCCGCAGGGAAGGCGTTGATGATGCGGTCGACGGTAGGCGCAGCGCCGTTGGTATGCAGCGTACCCATCACCAGAATGCCGGTCTCTGCGGCGGTGACCGCTATGCTGATCGTTTCCAGATCGCGCATTTCTCCGACGAGGATGACATCCGGGTCTTCGCGGAGGGCGCCATGAACGGCGGACGCAAAGGAAGGGGCATGGACGCCGACTTCGCGCTGGCTGATGAGACACCCTTTGCGGTGGTGCACGAACTCGATGGGGTCCTCGATGGTGAGGATGTGCCCCTTCGTACGCGCGTTGATGTCGTCCACCATCGCGGCGAGCGTGGTGCTCTTGCCGCTGCCGGTCTTGCCCGTGACGAGGATGAGGCCGTTGGAGGATTTGCACAGCGCCCGCACCGCGTCGGGCATGGCGAGTTCGTCCAGAGTTTTGGTGCGGCTCGGAATGACGCGGAATACGGCACCGAGGCCCCCCAGATGGCGCAGCACGTTCACGCGAAAGCGCGCCACTTCCGGGATGGAATGCGCGAAGTCCGCACCGTCCTGCTTATCCAGGCGGTCCTGTGCGCGCTTGGGCATGATCTCCAGCAGCATTTCCTGCACGGCTTGAGGCTGCAGTGGTTCGGTGGCGAGGGGTTGTAGTTCGCCGTATTGGCGCAGCCTGGGCGGGTCTCCGGCCATGAAGTGCAAATCGGAGCCGTTGCGCTTCAAGACCTCGAGCAGGTACTCGTCGATGCGTGCCATGCGCGTGTCCTCAGCCTGCCGTTTCGAACTTGGGCACCAGCGACGGGTCCGTCACGAAGCGCGCGAAAGACTTCTTGTCGGTAGCGTAGTGGTAGGCGTCATCTGGGTCGATTTCCTTGGCCTGCAAGGCTGCATTCAAGGCCTGGTCTAGAGTCTGCATACCAAGGTCGCGCCCGGTCTGCAACTGTGCCGGCAACTGGAAGGTCTGGTCCGTCTGTATGAGCTTGGCGATGGCGCGCGTCATGACGAGCGTCTCCACGACGGCGCGCCGACCCTTGCCGTCCGGCTTCTTCACCAGCACTTGGGTGATGACAGCGATGAGACTCTGGCCGAGGAAGCTCTTGGTCTGCTCGCGCTCCTCGATGGGCAGGGCGTCGAGGATACGGTCGACCGTCTTGGTGGCACTGGTGGTGTGCAGCGTACCGAACACCAAGTGCCCGGTCTCGGCAGCGGTCATCGCCATGCGGATGGTCTCGGCATCGCGCATTTCACCGACGAGGATGACGTCCGGATCTTCGCGCATCGCGGCACGAACGCCATCGGCGAAAGTGGGTACGTGGGTATGGAGTTCGCGCTGCACTACTTGGGATTGCTGGCTGCGGTGGACGAACTCGATGGGGTCTTCAAGGGAAATGATGTTCACCCGGCGCGTACGGTTCAGGTGATCGATCATCGCGGCGAGGGTGGTGCTCTTGCCCGTACCCGTGGCGCCAGTGACGAGAATCATGCCTTGGTGATTGTCCAGCAGGCTGGTGACTATCGGTGGCAGACCAAGGTCTGCGAGTAATGGTGTCGTGTCTGGGATGGCGCGGAACACCGCGCCGACGCCAGTGTCCTTGCGAAACACGTTGGCACGAAAGCGGGTGCCGTCTTCAGCGACATAGGAGAAGTCGAGGTCGAGGCCTTGGCGGAACTGCGTCACCAGGTTTGGTGTGAGAATTTCCGCGATATAGCCTTCGAGTTCCGAAGGGCCCAAGTCGCGAAAACGCACCGGTAACAGGTCGCCGGAGAGGCGCAACATCGGGGGCACGCCCACGGCCAAGTGGATGTCCGAGGCGCCTTGCGCCCGTCCGAGCTTCAGGAAGGCGTCGATGCGGGGCATGGGTCAGGTTCCCGGCAGAAAAGCGGTGAGAGCCAGTCGCAACTCGTCCATGGTCTGGAAGCGGCGGGTCTTGTCCACGGCCATGGCCTGCATGACCAGGTCTGAGAGGCCGGCGGGCAGGTCCCGGTTGATTTCACTGGGTGGCGCTGCTTTGCCCTGCACATGTTGGTACATGACGGACATGTGGTCGCCGCGGCTATACGGCGGAATGCCGGTAAGCATCTCGTAAAGGATGACGCCGAGCGAGTAGACGTCGGAGCGCGGGTCGACCTTCTTGCCGAGGATTTGTTCCGGCGCCATGTATTTCGGCGAGCCAATGACATAGCCGGTTTTGGTGAGCGCGGTGTCTGTGTCGCGCTGCGCGGCAGCAACGCCGAAGTCCACAATCTTCAGCAGGTCTTCGTCATTGATGAGGACGTTAGCGGGCTTGAGGTCGCGATGGATGATGCCCACTTGGTGGGCCACGGCCATGCCGCTGGCAATGTCGATGCCGAACTGCAAGGCGCGGTGCAGCGCCAGTGGTTTGTCCTCGCGCAGTTCCATGGACAAAGTGTGGCTTGGAAAGTACTCCATCGAGATGGCATACAACCCTTGCAAGGCGATGAAGTCATAGATGCGAATGACGTTGCGGTGCGTGATCTTGCGGGAGTAGCGCAGTTCATGGACGAAGCGTTTGAGCACCTCCTCGTCCTGCGCCACGTTGGCGTTCAGGAACTTCAGGATGAGCCGTTCGTCGACTACCGTGTCTTCCATCAGCAGTACGGTGCCGAAGGCGCCCTTGCCGATTTTTTCGAGGTACTTGTAGCGCCCCTCGATGATATCGCCCGGCTTGAGTTCGCCAATGTCGAGACGAGGAACGCCGGCGGCAATGGGGGGGTTCTGGTTGATGGTGCTGCCGGAGCCCCCCTGGGTACCGCCCAAGGTTCCAGCGAGATTTCCTACGGCCGTGGTGGACAAGCGCCCGACACCGGTGCCGGCCAGCGACGGGCTCTGACTGCCGGGCAGATGGACTTGGCCGGTGGTTTCATCCAGCAGCGTGTGCGCCGGCTCTTGCAGCAAACGCGCGTGCTGCGCTGCCATCACCATGCTGGGGGAGAAGCGTGCTTCGATGGCTTCGATGGCGCTGAGTGCGGCGTTGTGCAGGGCTACGTCGCTGGTTTCCACGGCCAGTTGGCGGATGGCTTGGCGAACCGACTCGGCGTTACTATCGTCGACGAGTCGCGCTGCCGCGGTGACGGCCTCCGCGCGCACCGACGGTTCCGGGTGCAGGAACTGGTCGACGACGGCCTGCAAGGCCTGCGGATCACCGAGCTTTCCCAGGGCGCGCAGGGCAGTGGGAATGCTGCGCGGCTCACCGCGGAGCATTTCCAGCATGCGCGGCACGGCCTTGCGATTGCCAATTTCGGCGAGGGCGTCCACGGCACGTTCGCTCACCCACCAGTCGGTGTCGTGCGTCGCCTCGATGAGGCTGTCGACTGCGCGGGTATCCTTGGTCTGGTTCAAGATTTCGATGGCGGCACGACGCACATCGCCGTCCCGATCGCGTACCAATTGGAGAACAGCCTGCAGTACGCGTGGCCCGCCGATTTTAGCGAGTGCGTCAGCAGCGCGCGAGCGTACCCACCAGTCGGCGTCCTTGATGGCATCGAGCAGAAACTTCACGGAAGCGGCGTCACCGACTTCGTTCAGCACCTCGACTGCCGCACGTCGAGCATATTCGTTTTCGTCTTTCAGTACTTCCACGAGGTGAGGGACCACTGCGGCATCGCCGGCGCGGATGAGTACTTCCACGGCGCGGTTCTGCACCTCCATGTCCGAGTCACGCAGCAGGCGGGCGATGATTGCCACATCGACCGGGCCGCTCATTTGCGCGATGGCGTTGAGGGCTGCGCCACGGATGAGTCGGTTCGTGTCCCGGAGTTGCGTTTGCAGTGCGGTGCGTACGAGTGGATCGTCGAAGCGCGAGACCAACTGGATGATGTTGAGGCGTGCTACCGGGTCTTTGCCGTCGATGCGTGCCAGCAAATCCGGCAGCGCGGAGGCGTCCATGATCTCGCCGATGATGCGAAACAGGGCGCTGCGGTTTGTTCCTTCCTGATGATAGGCCGCCTGCAGCAAGTCGCGGACGGTCAGGCGCACGCGATGGGCATTGATGATTTCCATCACCTGCGTGCGGGGCAGTTCAGGCGACTGCAGCAGGCCGAGGATATTGGCCGGCGGAACGTTTTTGGCGCCGGCGAGCGCCCAACCCACCCCGGCCACTACGCGCGGGTTGGGGTCGCATAGGCCTTTAACGAATTCGGGGAAGTTGCGGGCGTCTGCCAACTGGGCGAGCACGTCCACGAACGCGAGGGTGGCCTTCTTTTCGCTCCGGCCGAGCTCGGCAATGACCAAGGGCACAACCGAGGGCCCCAGAGCGGTCAGTTTCGTCAGCGCAACACGAACTTCCGGACGCCCCGGATCGCTCGCTTCGCGGACGGTTGTCAGCAACCGGTCCGCACGCATGGAAGTGAATAGCCCCATCCGCAGGATTATGCCACAGCGGGTTGCCGCCAACCCTCGCCAAATCAGTGGGTTGGGTCGCAGAATCCGGTATCATGCTGCGCTGTTGGAAAGGGTGTCGGCAGGGACTGCCCTAGTGCCCTTTCCAGCGTTGTTCGCCGGGTTTTCCGGCGGTTTTTCCTTGTCGCGCCACGAGCACCACCTGCACCATGCCTGCTGCCAATTCTCCGGAAGCCATCGCCGCCTTGGGCGTCGAACTCAGCGACCGTGCCGCTGCCTGCCTTGATCCGGTGGTAGGGGTCCCGTTGGGTGCGTTGGGCGCCGTACGCGTAGCGCCAGCGGGAGCGGGTTGGCGGGTGGCGGTGCAGTTGCCGTTCCCGGTGGGCGGTCCGGCCGGCGGACATGCCGCCGCTCTGTTGCCGGTATTGGCGGCGGCGCTCGGGGTTGAACCCGCGGCGCTCACGCTCGAACTGTCTGCCCATATCCCCACCGGCGCCGTGCAGGGCCAACTGACACCGCTACCGGGCATCCGCAATGTCATCGCCGTAGCTTCGGGCAAAGGCGGGGTCGGCAAGAGCACCGTCGCCGTCAATCTCGCGCTCGCGCTGTCCGCTCAGGGCGCTCGGGTCGGTCTGCTCGATGCCGACATTTACGGGCCGAGCGTGCCGTTGCTGCTGGGTTTGCAAGGCGAAAGGCCGCTGTCCCGTGACGGCAAGTCCTTCGACCCTTTGCGGGCGCATGGCATCGAAGCCATCTCCATCGGCTTCCTCATCGACGCCGAACAGCCCATGGTGTGGCGTGGTCCCATGGTGACGCAGGCACTCACGCAGTTGCTGAGCGACACCCGCTGGGCCGAACTCGACTACCTGCTGGTGGACATGCCGCCGGGTACGGGTGACATCCAGTTGACGCTGGCGCAGCGGGTGCCCGTCAGTGGCGCCATCATCGTCACCACGCCGCAAGACATTGCCCTGCTCGACGCCCGCAAGGGGCTGAAGATGTTCGAGAAGGTGCAGGTCCCCGTGCTCGGCATCGTGGAGAACATGGCGGTACATACCTGCAGCCAGTGCGGCCACACCGAAGCCGTGTTTGGCGAAGGTGGCGGTGAACGCATGGCCGCCGACTACCACGTACCTTTACTCGGGCGCCTGCCCCTGCATCGGCGTATTCGCGAGGATGCGGACGCGGGTTGCCCGACGGTCGCAGCGGATCCGGAAGGGCCGGTGGCCTTGCTTTACCATGCGGCGGCGCGGCGCGCAGTCGCGGAACTGGCCCTGCGGACAGCCCCGGCGGGCCCCGTCATCACGGCAGACGACACCTGAAACAGCAGCGCTGCGCCGGCAAGGGGCTGGCGGCGGCACGAGGGAGCGAGCGATGAGCATCAAGGCAGACCACTGGATTCGGCGCATGGCCGAACAGCAAGGCATGATCGAACCCTTCGAGCCTGGGCAGGTGCGCAGTGTCGACGGTCAGAAGATCGTGTCTTACGGCACTTCCAGCTATGGCTACGACGTCCGTTGCTCGCGCGAGTTCAAGATCTTCACGAATATCAACAGCACCATCGTCGACCCGAAGTCCTTCGATCCGCAGAGCTTCGTCGATGTAGAAGCGGATGTCTGCATTATTCCGCCCAACAGTTTTGCGCTGGCGCGCACCGTGGAGTATTTCCGTATCCCGCGCAGCGTGCTAACGGTGTGCCTCGGCAAGAGCACTTATGCGCGCTGCGGCATCATCGTGAATGTCACGCCGCTGGAGCCGGAGTGGGAGGGCCACGTGACGCTGGAGTTCTCGAACACCACGCCGTTGCCGGCAAAGATCTACGCGAACGAAGGCGTAGCGCAGATGTTGTTCTTTGAGAGCGACGAAATCTGTGGCACGAGTTATGCGGACCGCGGTGGCAAGTATCAGGGCCAGGTTGGCGTTACGTTGCCGAAGACCTGAACCGCCGGCGGTGTCTGGCAACGGCTAAGGCAGCAGTTGCCAAGACAGAACGCTGAACGACATGAGCGGCTTGCTGCCGGCTACTTGTTCGGCTTTCACCGCTACATAGCCGAAGGCCGGCGCATACCACGTGCGCGTTACGCGGTTTGAACCCGGGCGACGAGAACTCCACACCAGCGTGTCCACCGGGCCGAGCGCCGTCTGCAAGCGTTCGCGCCCTTCGAAGGCGTAGTCATAGTCCTTCGCTGTCGCCTTTTCCACCATCACCAGTCGTTGCGGTGCGCGGCCCTGCTGCAACAACCACCGAACCTGCAGCCCTACGGTCAAGGCATCTTGCATGCCCGGCGCCAGCGGTAAATCAACGGTCTGGTTCTCTGCCACGCCATTTATCCGGTTGCGGCTCCAATCGAACGTTAGTCGGATATCGCGCGCGGTGGACTTGCCGCCGTCCTCCAGACTGTATTCCTGCGGGCGTAGGCCATCGTTGGCCACCGTGAAGGTAGTGCGTTGGGTGATGATGCCGGGCAAAAACAGCGCGGCCAGGCCTTGGGGCGTAGAGCGATTGGTGAAGCGATACCGGGCTTCGCCATCGCCCGGAAGTGCCTCGAGACGAATTTCACTGATGCCTGCATCGATGCCGCGATAGCGCACGGCATAGCGAGCCGTGTGGGGTGTGAAGGCTTTGCCGTTGGCGGTGGGCGCGTTGATGGTTGCCACCGTGGCTGTCGTCGTGGTCGCCGCGGTGGGTGGTGGCTGCGCCGCCGCGGGGCGCGTCTGCATACTGAGCGTCAATACGCCGAGCGCTGTTAGCAGTAAGGGCAGCAGCCCTCGGTAGTGCTGCGCATGTCGACTAGCGTTAGGCAAGCATGTAACGGGCAAGGTCATGGACATCCTCCCGGTAGCCTGCGTTCCGGCACCTGTTTCAGGGTGCCGCGACCGCGAGGGGTTCTTGCAATGGGGCGCCATCGAAACTCGGGTGGCCTGCTTGCCAAGCCAACCGTCCTTGCGCCGCCCAACGCGCCACGGTGGGGTAGAGCTTGCGCTCTGCTGCCTGAACGCGCGCTGAAAGGCTGTCGAAGTTGTCTCCGACGACCACAGGAACCCGCACTTGGGCAATGCGTGGGCCACCGTCGAGTTCGGCGGTGACGAAATGCACCGTGCTACCGTGTTCAGTGCAGCCATCGGCCAATGCACGTTCGTAAGTGTGCAGGCCCGGGTAGAGCGGTAGCAGTGAAGGGTGGATGTTCAGCAGACGCCCGGCGAAGCGTTCGCAAAAGCCCGGGGTGAGGATGCGCATGTATCCGGCCAACAAGATCCAATCCGGCGCGCTTGCCGCCACAAGATCGCCGAAGGCGCCGTCGAAGGCTTCGCGGGACGCGAAATCGCGAGGTGACAAAGCCTGTGCGGCCAGTGCGCGCTCGCGCGCAATCTCGAGGCCGTAGGCATCCACCTTGTCGGAGAACACTCCGCAGATACTGGCGGGGACGTCACCCGCGAGCACTGCGTCGTGCAGGGCGCGAAACGTGCTGCCACGCCCTGAGAGGACCACGGCCAGCCGTGGCAGCGCAGTGGGTGCGACTTCAGGCGTAACGGACACCTTCATCTCCAGCGCGGACTTCGCCGAGCACTCGCGGGGCTTCGCCCAATTCACGCAGGCGAGCCATGACGGCTTCGGCATCGGACGGGGCGACGTGCACCGTCATGCCGATACCGCAGTTGAAGGTTCGGTACATCTCCGCATCGTCCACGCCGGCCGCCTGCTGCAGCCAGCGGAACACCGGTGGCAAGTCCAGCGCGCGCTTTTCCAGCACGATGCCGAGGCCCTCCGGGATGACGCGCGGCAAGTTGTCCGTGATGCCGCCACCGGTGACGTGCGCCAAGCCGTGCACATCGAACTCCTTGAGGAGTTGCAGCAAGGGCTTCACGTAGATGCGGGTCGGCGCCATCAGGCGGTCGAACAGCGCCATGCCTTCCACTTGCGTGCTGGCGTCTGCGCCGGTGTGGGCGATGAGGCGGCGAATGAGTGAATAGCCGTTGGAGTGCGGCCCGGAAGAGGGCAGACCGATGACCACGTCGCCGGCGCGTGTCTTGCTGCCGTCGATGATGAGGTCCTTCTCCACCACGCCCACGGTGAACCCAGCGAGATCGTAGTCGCCGGCGTGATACATGCCGGGCATTTCGGCGGTCTCGCCGCCAACCAATGCGCAGCCCGCCTGCAAGCAGCCTTCCACGATGCCCGCGACAACGCGTTCGGCCACGGCGACTTCCAACTTGCCGGTGGCGTAGTAGTCGAGGAAGTAGAGCGGCTCCGCACCTTGCACCACGATATCGTTGACGCACATGGCGACGAGGTCGATGCCGACGGTGTCGTGACGACCCGTATCGATGGCGAGGCGTAGTTTGGTGCCCACGCCATCTGTGCCGGAGACCAGCACCGGGCGGCGGTAGCGATCCACCGGGACTTCCACCAGCGCGCCGAAGCCACCTAGACCGCCGAGGACTTCCGGGCGGAGCGTCCGGCGGACGTGGGGCTTGATGCGTTCGACGAGTTCGTCGCCCGCGTCGATATCGACGCCGGCGTCGCGGTAGGTGATGGCCATGGGACCCTGCGGGTGTGGTGGTCGAAAATGGTATTTTACACTGCATGACCGCTCGCACCTCGTCCATCGCCAATCGCTTCTGCTCCTTTCCCCGTTTGGGGGCTAGTCGGGGTTGGTCGTTCAGCCTCCGGTTCCGTCGCGCCATTTTCGCTGCATTGACGCTGGGACTGCTGGCTGGCGCAGGGTCACTGGCGCAGGCGGCTCCCGTTCCGGGGCTGTACGAGGGCACGGTGCCCGCCACGGACCGCAGCCCCAAGGGGCTGGCGACGGTCTATCCGGATGCGCTCCGGCAGGTGGCGGTTCGCGTCACTGGACGTCCGGCGGCGGCTTCGGACCCAGCCCTCGCGCCCTTGTATGCCGACGCCAACCGTTTCGTGCAGACCTGGCGCCCGGCGGGTACTGGGCAGGTGGCCGTCGGCTTCGATGCCCAAGCCGTAGAAGCGGCGCTCGTTGCTGCTGGGCAGCCCTTGTGGCCAGCGGACCGGCCGGTGGTATTTGCCGCCGTGGTGGTGGAGCGGGTCGGTCCTGGGGGCGTGGCGCGAACTTTGGTCACCGGCGCTGTGACTGGCGATGAACGCCGGGCGCTGGAGCGGGTAGCGCAGGCGCGTGGTCTGGTGCTGGCCTGGCCGGCGGTGGAGTTGGCACCGGCACTCATGGAATTGGCGCAAAGTGGCTCGGTAGAAGCCTTGCTGGCTTTCGCCCGCGAGCAGAAGGCGCAAGGGGTGCTGTGGCTGCGTACCAGTGCGGTGGCCGGTAGCGCTGCGCAGTGGTCTTGGGCGACGGATGGCTTGGCCGGAAACGGGCGTGGTGATGCTGCCACGGCATTGCAAGGCTTTGCGGATGCGCTGGCTGCACGCGATGCCAGTGCCCCCGGCGCCGCTTTGGCGCAGTTGGTCGTGATGGTCAGTGGCGTCGACAGCCTGACGGACTATGCCACGGTGTTGAACGCCATCGAAGCCCTGCCCACCGTACGTGAACTGGAGGTGACTAGCGTGGCGGGGAATGTGTTGCGCTTGCGCGTCCGGGTGCGCGGTGATGCCGGTGGACTGGTGCGTGTGTTGGCGCAGGAAGGCCATCTGATGGCGGATGCGGCGGGCACGGCTACCGGCGACGGCAGCCTGCGGCTGAAGTTGCAGAAGTAGGCGCGGCGGCAGGGCAAGCGGGCATGTGGCGTCACCTTCCAAACGCGTTGTGTGTGCTCCGAATCATTCTCATCGGGCCTATCGCCGGCCTGTTGCTGCAGGGGCGTCTTTCACTAGCCCTGCTGGTGTTTGCCTTCGCGGCGCTCACCGACGTGCTGGATGGTTATCTCGCCAAGCGCTTCGGTTGGCAGACCGAACTGGGCAAGCGCCTCGATCCACTCGCTGACAAACTGCTGCTCGTCACCGTATTCGTCGTGGTGGCTGTGCTCGGTAAGGCGCCGGTCTGGCTGGCCGCCACGGTGGTCGCACGGGACCTCATCATTACTGCTGGTGGTCTCACTTACCTCTGGCTCTATGGCGACCCGCAAGGCCAACCCACCATCGTCAGCAAGGTGAATACGTTTCTGCAGGTGACGTTCGTCTTGGGCGTCATAGGAAGCGAAGCTTTGCTGAGTGCCGTTGGCACCCTGCTGCCTGCGATGGACGGTGGCTGGTTGGCGTGTGGCTTGGTTACGCTCGGCGCACTGGCGTTTGTTACCACGGTGGTCAGTGGGCTGGACTATGTCCTGCGCTACGCAGCGAAGGCCCGTGCTGCACAGCGTGGCCGCCAATCGCTGGCGGTAGGCTAAGCATGCAGCAGTTGCCACTCGGCGTGCAGTTGCGCGCTACGGCGGTGTTCACCTCGTACGAGCCTGGTCGCAACGCCGCTGCGCTGGCGGCGGTGAAGCATTTGGTGAAGGCAGGTGCCGGCGCGCCGTTGTGGTTGTGGGGCGCAGCCGGCAGTGGCAAGACGCACTTGCTGCAGTCCGCGTTGGCGGCTTGGGATGAAGCGAATGGAGCGGCTGCCTACTTGCCGCTAGCGCTGCCAGGGCTGCAGGCTTCCATGCTCGCGGGCCTTGAGAACTGTGGGTTGCTGGCCTTGGATGAAGTGGATGCCATGGCTGGAAACGCGGCCATGGAAACGGCGCTGTTTCATTTGTGGAATGGTTTGCTGGAGAGGGGCGCTTGCGTGCTGCTGGCGGCACGCCAGCCGCCTGCGGGTGTCGGTATTCGCTTGCCGGACCTCGCCTCCCGCTTTGCCAGTAGCCTCGTGTTGCAACTGCAGGTACCGGACGACACGGAGTTGCCCGAGGTGTTGCGGGTGATGGCGGACCAGCGTGGTTTGGAGCTAGGCCCGGGCGTGGCGGCATTTTTGCTGCGCCGAGTGCGGCGCGATACCCATCAACTGGCAGTGCTGATGGAGCGCCTCGATGCCGCTGCGCTGGCTGCTCAGCGAGCCTTGACCGTGCCGTTTGTCAGGGAAGTCATCGGGGCCGGCTGAAACGCAGCCATGCCCCCGCAAATACGAATACCCCGAAAGCTGCAAACAACGTGGCTGCGGCCCAAGCATGAGCTCCCCGGTTAGCCAAGACTTCCATTAGCGCGTACCCCATGGTGGGTGCGGCAAGCACGGCCGCCAGCACGTGGGCTTGTCGGTTCTGCCGCCACACGCTTGGCAGCAAGGCCAGCCACGGGCCGGTCGTCAGCACAATGGCCACCCAAGCACCGGTGGGCTGCAGTCGGCTGGTATGCCAGCCCACCAGCAGTACGAGCAACAGGACCCAGCAGGTCAGCAAGGCCCGTCGCGCCGGCGTGGTGAGGGCGTGTTGCATCATGCGTGTTCACCCAGACGACGCGCCACGTCGGCGATGCGGGCCCCCAGAACGCGAGCGATAATCTGTTCATGGTTGGAAAGTGCGCCAGGGCTGCTCGCGGCGCCGCTGACGTGCGAGGCGCCGTAGGGACTGCCACCGGTACGGGTGTGGTGGAGGGCCGGTTCCGTAAAAGGCACGCCCACCAATAGTGCCCCGTGGTGCAGCATTGGCAACAGCATGCTCAGCAGTGTGCTTTCCTGCCCACCATGGCTGCTTTGCGAACTGGTGAACACACCGGCAGGCTTCCCGGCAAGCGCACCGGCGAGCCACTGAGCACTTGTGCAGTCGAGAAAATGCTTCAAGGGGGCCGCCATGTTGCCGAAGCGAGTCGGGCTGCCCATCACAAGGCCGCTGCATTCGGCGAGGTCCTCGGGGACTGCGTACGGTGGACCTTCTGCGGGAACTGCCGACTGGGGTTCACCGATGTCCGTGACTACTGCCGGAACGGTGCGCAAACGGGCGGCCATACCTGGGACCGATTCGATACCGCGGCAAACCTGTCGCGCTAAGGACGCTGTTGCGCCGTGGCGCGAGTAATACAACACCAGGATTTCAGACACCGCTTGCTTCCTCGACGTTTCAGGCTGATGAGACCGGTGTGATGGGCGGGTTGCGGTCATTTCGCAACGACTCGCGCGCCAACCAGCCCCGAGCGTTTCGCCTCGCTGCCACGGAACTGCTTGACGGGGCTGCGAGACGGCGTTTAGTTTCAGTCTTGCCGCAGGTCCGCGGCGTCGCTAATGATGGCATGAATCGCTGGCAGCATTCCTGCGGGGCTTGGCTTGTGGTCACCGGTCTGGTGCTTGCGCTGACCGCTTGCGCCGGCGTTCCTGCGCAGGAAATGAGCGACGCCCGACAGGCCATCCGCGCTGCCCGCGCGGCCGGGGCACAAAAAGCGGCTCCAGCCACGCTCGCTGATGCCGAGGACCGTTTGCGCAGTGCCGAGGAATCCCTGCGGCAGCGCGACTTCCGTGAGGCCAGACGGGCCGCGGAGCAAGCCGGCGCCCGGGCACGAGAGGCCTTGGTCGCCGCCAGTTCCCAACCCATCGGCGGCGCC
This sequence comes from Candidatus Planktophila lacus, assembly GCA_943331345.2. Classification (GTDB taxonomy): domain Bacteria; phylum Pseudomonadota; class Gammaproteobacteria; order Steroidobacterales; family Steroidobacteraceae; genus CAIOHZ01. The sequence goes on from CALQLF020000003.1 coordinate 69,023, forward strand.
CCTTCGGCGCCTGTACAGTTACCGGCTCCCTTGCTGCCGCCATCGACACCTTCAACGGCATCCTCACCCCGCTGAGTAGGCGGTCGCTGCCTTGCGCGGTTGGGGTTCAGCCTCGCCAACGGGCTTGCAAGCGGCCCAGCACCAAATCCGGGTAGCTGCGGCGTCCCAGACTACCGTTGTAACGCGCCAGCGCCCGCACGTAGTCGTTGCGTTCCACGTAGAGGTAGTAGCCGAGAATCTCTGCGCCAAGCCGGATGTTGAAATCGGTGTCGCCGAACAATCGGTTTTCTACCTTCAGTTCGCGCGGCCAGAAGGGCATCACCTGCATGAGCCCAACGGCGCCTGCGGAAGAGACGGCGTAGCGATTGAAGCGGCTTTCCACATCCATGACGGCGAGCAGTAACTCCGGCGGCATCTTCAGGGCGAAACGCTTCTCCGTCCGGTATTTACGAGTGACGCGCTGTGCGTGGCAGTAGGTCTGCGTAAGCAACTGCAGGCGCCGGCCTGAATCGCGTTCGAACCGCGCCAGTTGTCGGTCGTGCAGACGCACGAACACTTCTTCATCGAAGCGGTCGGCATGTTCGTCGCAGCCGGTGTCGTGAATGGCCGCACGCAGGATGGGGCCCAAGGCCGCTTCTTGCTGAGCGCCAGCCGCTTGCGCGCTGCCCCCAAAACCGGGAATGGCTAGCGCTGCCAAACTCAGCAGCACTGCCCCTATTGCAGTGCGCCAGCACTGGCGCTTGCGCTGGCCCACCAGTGGACGCATCAGCGGCCGAGACGCTCGCGCAGGAAGGCCAGCGCGCCTTCCAGCGGAATGGCCTCATTGTCCGCGGCGCGACGATGGCGGTATTCCAACGTGCCTGCTTCCAGCCCGCGCTCGGCTACCACCACGCGGTGCGGAATGCCCCACAGTTCGGCGTCGGCGAACTTCACGCCCGGCCGCGCGTCGCGGTCGTCGAGCAGCACGTCCACGCCGGCGGCCTGCAGGTCCGCATAGAGCTGTTCGGCAAGGTCTTTTACGCGCGGGCTCTTGGCAGCCTGCAACGGCACCACCACCACCTGATAGGGGGCGATGGGATCGGGCCAGATGATGCCGCGCTCGTCATGGTTCTGCTCAATAGCTGCCGCCACGACGCGTGTGACACCGATGCCGTAGCAACCCATGAAGGGGATGGCATCCTTGCCCTCGGCATCGAGCACGGTGGCCTTCATGGCGGCGCTGTACTTCTGGCCGAGCTGGAAGATATGGCCCACTTCGATGCCCCGCGCGATACGCAGCACGCCGGTGCCCGTAGGGCTGGCGTCACCGTCCACCACATTGCGCAAGTCGGCGGCAATGGGTTCCGGTAGGTCACGGTCCCAGTTCACGCCCGTCAGGTGGTAGTCCTTGCGGTTGGCACCGCACACGAAGTCCGCCAGCGCCAGCGCGGAATGGTCGGCATAGACGCGCACGCCCTTGGCAGCCAAGCCCACTGGGCCGATGAAGCCCGGCTCGCAACCGATGACCTCGACGATGCGTTCCGGCGCGGCGAGGTGCAGTGGGTTCGCGACACCAGCGAGCTTCTGCGCCTTGATGGCATTCAACTCGTGGTCACCGCGGACGCACAGTGCCACGAGGCCGCCGTCGTCGCCGTCCACTACCAGCGTCTTTAGTACCTCATGCGCGCCGCAGTTCAGGAAGGCGGTGAGCGTCTCGATAGTCTTGGTGCGGGGTGTTTCCAGTTCGGCGAGTGGCTTGGCGGCTGCCGCACGGGGGGTGGCCGGCGCAATGGCTTCGGCTTTTTCGACGTTCGCGGCATAAGCGTCACCGTCGGAGAAGGCGATAGCGTCTTCACCCGAGTCTGCCAACACGTGGAATTCCTGCGAACCGGTACCGCCGATGCTGCCTGTGTCCGCCTGTACGGCACGGAAGTTCAGGCGCATGCGGGTAAAGATGGCGTTGTAGGCGTGGTACATGGCGTCGTAGCCACGCTGCAGGCAGGCCTCATCGAGATGGAAGCTGTAGGCGTCCTTCATCAGGAATTCGCGGGCACGCATGACGCCAAAGCGCGGGCGCACCTCGTCGCGGAACTTCAGCTGGATTTGGTAGAAGTTCACCGGCAGTTGCTTGTAGCTGCGCAGTTCGCGGCGAGCGAGGTCCGTGACTACCTCTTCGTGGGTGGGACCGTAGACGAATTCACGCTGGTGGCGGTCCTTGAAGCGCAGCAGTTCGGGGCCGAACTGGCCCCAGCGGCCGCTTTCCTGCCACAGTTCGGCGGGCTGCGTGGTAGGCATCAGCACCTCCAGAGCGCCGGCGCGGTCCATTTCCTCGCGGATGATGTTTTCCACCTTCCGCAGCACTTTCAGACCCATGGGCAGCCAGGTGTACTGGCCGGCGGCGAGGCGGCGGATAAGGCCGGCGCGGAGCATGAGTTGGTGGGAAATGACCTCCGCTTCGGCGGGCACTTCCTTGAGGTTGGTAACGGGGTAGGCAGACAGGCGCATGGGCAGGAATCTCGGCAACAGACCAGAATCCGGTCAGTTTAGCCGAGGTGCAGTATCATTCCCCGGCCTTTCCAACTTACCCCGGGACCGAGCATGCCAGCCGAAGAGCCTCTCCGCCCCAGGCGCGCCATCTATCTGTTGCCGAATCTGTTCACCACCGCTGCGCTGTTTGGTGGTTTTTACGGCATCGTCGCGGCGGTCAATGGTCAGTTTGAACGGGCCGCGCTGTCACTGTTCCTTGCCGGCGTGTTCGATGGTCTCGATGGCCGTGTGGCGCGCTGGACCAAGACCGAAAGTGCTTTCGGCAAGGAATACGACAGCCTCTCGGACATGGTGTCGTTTGGCGTCGCTCCTGCCCTCATCTGCTACCAGTGGGGCATTGCCGGCATCGCGGACTACGGGTCGGCTTGGGCACGCTTTGGTTGGCTCGCGGCGTTCTTCTATGCAGTAGCTGCGGCGCTGCGTTTGGCGCGGTTTAACACGCGCACCTCGTTGGTGGACAAGCGTTACTTCGAGGGCCTCCCATCGCCTGCAGCGGCAGCTTTGGTCGCCAGTTTCATCTGGACTGCCGACACCTACGACTTGGGCGGGCAGGCGGGTCTGGCCGGGCTAGCGCTGGGCTTCGGGGTCACGGCGCTGGCCGGGTCGCTCATGGTCAGCCAGTTCGCCTATCCCAGTTTCAAGGGTAAGAGCGGTGAGAACGGCGCCAACCGTCGGGTGAAGTTCGCTTCGCTGCTGTTCGTACCGTTGTTTTTCATTGCGGTGGCGTCGAACCCGCCGGTGGTATTGCTGGCCTTCAGTGGCACTTTTGCGCTGTCTGCCCCGCTGTTGTGGGTCTTCCGGAAACTGTTCCGGCGCCGGCGCGAGACGGGCGAGGCCTGAGTCGTGGAGGCCCGCCGCCTCGCTTACCTCGAGGCCATGGGGATCGAGGTGTTGGCCCTTCGTGGTGTACCCAGCGAAGTCGCGGTGGCGCCTGTCATAGCGGAAACCAGAGCTGTGGCGGCCAATCCGGCACCAGTCGAAGTTCCTGCTCCAGCCGTGGGCCGGGTTGCTGCCGCGGTCGCAGCACCCGTCGTCAGCGCCCCTAAGCCGCAAGCAGCTGCACGCTCGCCGCATCCGGCCGGACAGCTCGATTGGGAGCCGCTGGCAGCGGCGGTGGCTGGCTGTCAGCGCTGCGGGATGTGTTCGGGACGCACGCAAGCCGTGTTCGGCATGGGCGCACGCCGCGCCCGCTGGATGGTCATTGGCGAGGCGCCGGGCCTTGAAGAAGATCGCGATGGGGACCCGTGCGCGGGCAAGGCAGGCGAGTTGCTGACGGCCATGCTGCGCGCCTGTGGCGTACAGCGAGAAGACGTTTTCCTGACCAACGTGTTGAAGTGCCGTCCCGGGGACAACCGCGAGCCGGAGGCGGCCGAAGTGGCCGAGTGCTTGCCGTACTTGCTGAACCAGATGGCACTGCTGCAGCCCGAACTCGTCATCTGTCTGGGGCGTGCCCCGGCGCAGTACTTGTTGGGCACAGACCTGCCGCTGGCCAAGTTGCGCGGGCAAGTGCACCACCTGCAGTCGCCGGCCATTCCGGTAGTGGTGACTTACCACCCCACCTATCTGCTGCGTGCGCCGCAGGACAAGCGCAAGGCTTGGGAAGACCTGCAGTTGGCCATGGCGCAGGTGCCGCCGCTTCCAGCCACGCAGGAGCGTTGAGGTGGCCGCGAATCCAACCGACAGTGGGCGCGCGCCGGTTCGTCCGTTGGCGCCCGCGAGCTTGCGCCAGCGGCGCATGCGCGAGAGTGACCTGTCGGCTGTCATCGCCATCGAGAACGAGAGTTATCCGTTCCCGTGGAGTGACCCCATCTTCCGCGATTGCTTGCGCGTGGGTTACACCTGCCGGGTCCTCGAGGACCGTGATGGGCTATGCGGCTACGCCATCCTGTCGATGGGCGCCGGCGAGGCGCATGTGCTGAATATCTGCGTCGACGCTTCGCTGCGTGGCTGTGGTGCGGGGCGGCGGCTGCTTTACTGGCTGCTGCACCGTGCACGCGGCGCCGGCTGTGAGGCGGTCTTTCTCGAGGTACGGCCTTCGAACCCCCATGCCATGCGCCTCTACGAGTCCACGGGCTTCGAGCAAGTGGGGCTGCGCCGTGGCTACTACCAGGCCGTGAACGGCCGTGAAGATGCTTTGGTGTACCGTCTGGGGCTGGGCAGTTGGCCGACGCCCGCTGTTGTCTTGGCCGCGCCCTTGCCTGGCGAACCCTAGCGTCGCTTCGCGCGCCTTGGCGCTTGGCGGTGGCATCCCGCCGCTCGCGAGCGCATCATTCGCGCGCCTGCCGACCCCTCGGTCTTGGCGGGCGCTTTGCAGACCTTTGCTTTCCGGATCCATTGCCATGAGCCTTCCCCGTCGCACCTTCGCTATCGTCTCGCACCCCGACGCCGGCAAGACCACGCTCACCGAGAAGTTGTTGCTGTTCGGAGGCGCCATCCAGATGGCCGGTACCGTGAAAGGGCGCAAGGCGGCGCGGCATGCCACCTCCGACTGGATGGCGCTCGAGCAGCAGCGCGGTATCTCCGTCACCTCTTCGGTGATGCAGTTCCCTTACCAAGACACCATCGTCAACCTGCTCGATACACCGGGCCACGAAGACTTCAGCGAAGACACCTATCGCACGCTGACGGCCGTGGACAGTGCGCTCATGGTCATCGACTGCGCCAAGGGCGTGGAAGAGCGCACCGTGAAGCTGATGGATGTGTGCCGCCTGCGCGATACGCCCATCATGACGTTCATCAACAAACTCGACCGCGAGGGCCGTGCCCCCATCGAGTTGCTCGACGAAGTGGAAGAGGTGCTGCGTTTGCGCTGTTCACCCGTCACGTGGCCCATCGGCATGGGCCGGCGTTTGAAGGGCATCTACCACCTGCTGGAAGACCGCATCTATGCCTATGAGGCTGCGGAGAAGGGGCGTGCGGGCACTAACCTCATCATCGAGGGACTGAATTCGCCGGAGGCCGATGCTTTCCTCGGCGACGACGCGGCAGAATTCCGCGACGAAGTGGAACTGGTGCGTGGCGCCACGCCGACGTTCGATGCGGCGGAGTATCTGGCGGCGAAGCTCACCCCCGTATTCTTTGGCAGTGCCATCAGTAATTTCGGCGTGGAAGAGTTGCTGAAGACTTTCGTCAAGGAAGCGCCCGGGCCGAGGCCGCGCGGTACTACCACGCGTGAAGTCTTACCCGAGGAAGCGAAGTTGACGGGCTTCGTCTTCAAGATTCAGGCCAATATGGACCCTTCCCATCGTGACCGCATTGCCTTCATGCGGCTGTGCAGTGGCCGCTACGTGAAGGGCATGAAGCTTTATCACGTGCGTCTCGGCAAGGAAGTGCGCGTGGCAGATGCGCTAACCTTCATGGCTTCCGATCGTCAAGCGGCGGATGAGGCTTGGGCTGGCGACATCATCGGTCTGCACAACCACGGCACCATCGGCATTGGCGATACGTTCACCGAGGGCGAGAAGCTGTCCTTCACCGGCATCCCGAATTTCGCCCCGGAGATATTCCGCCGCGCCGTGCTGAAAGACCCTTTGCGCATGAAGGCCCTGCAAAAGGGCTTGGCGCAGTTGTGCGAAGAAGGTGCTACGCAGTTGTTCAAGCCATTGCGTAACAACGACTTGATCCTCGGGGCGGTGGGCCAACTGCAGTTCGACGTGGTGGCGTTTCGTCTCGCCGACGAATACGGTGTGCAGTGCGTGTTCGAGCCGATCAGCGTGGCCACGGCCCGCTGGGTGCGCTGCCCAGACGACAAGAAGGCCGCCGAGTTCCGCGAGCGCGCCTATGAACACTTGTCCATAGACCACGCCGGTGAACTGGTCTACCTTGCGCCTACGCGCGTGAATTTGGCGCTGACGCAGGAGCGCTGGCCGGATGTCGGATTCCGCGAAACACGGGAGCACCTTGCTGCATGAAGACCGCTAGCGAACGCCGTGCAGTACTGCTGCGCCGGCCAGTCTGGTCCTGGGCCCTGGTGGACTGGGCCAATTCGGCGTTTGCCACCACTGTGATGGCCGGGTTCTTCCCGGTGTTCTTCAAGCAGTACTGGAGTGTCGGGGTGGAGGTGACGGAAAGCACCTTCCGGCTCGGTATCGCCAACACGATTGCTTCGGCCTTTATTGCCTTGGGCGCACCCTTGCTGGGCGCCGTAGCGGACCGTGCGGGACGGCGCATGTTCTTACTTATGCTCGCCACCTTCCTGGGTGCCACCATGAGCTGCGGCCTTTATTGGGCGGGGCAAGGACAGTGGGAACTGGCCTCGGCACTGTATGTGCTCGGGTCGCTGGGCTTCTGGTGGAACAGCCAGTTTTCCGACAGCCTGCTGACGGATGTGGCGGAGCCTGCGGAATACGACTTCGTTTCAGCCTATGGCTACGCCATGGGTTATCTCGGCGGTGGGTTGCTGTTCATCGCCAACGTGCTCATGGTGACGCAGCCTGCTTGGTTCGGGTTGAAAGACGCGGCCGAGGGTGTCCGGTTGTCGTTTCTTACCGTGGGGGTGTGGTGGGTTCTGTTCACCGTGCCGGCTATGTTGTTCGTGCGCGAAGTGCGGCCGGCTGTCCGTCCAACGGTTTGGCGGGCCATGGTGGAGGGGGTCACGGAACTGCGCGGGACGCTTTCCGGGTTGCGGTCCCACCGCACCCTATTGGCTTTCCTGCTCGCTTATTGGTTCTACATCGACGGCGTGAATACCGTCATCAAGATGGCGGTGGACTATGGCTTGTCGATCGGCTTGCCGTCGGCCGCTTTGCTGAAAGCCTTGCTACTGACCCAGTTCGTCGGGTTTCCGGCCTCCATCGCGTTTGGGGCACTGGGGCGCAAGTGGGGCCCGCGGACGGGCATCTTCATTGCCATTGCGGTGTACGCCGGAGCTACGGTGGCCGCTACGTTCTTAAAGACGGAAAACGATTTCTATCTTCTCGCGGCGGTCATCGGGCTGGTGCAGGGCGGCATCCAGAGCCTGTCGCGCGCCTATTTCGGGCGTCTGGTGCCTGCCGGGCGGGCGGGCGAATACTTCGGCTTTTACAACATGATGGGCAAGTTCGCCTCGGTACTGGGACCCCTGCTGGCGGGCGTCACGGCGTTGCTGACGCGGGACCCGCGCTTGTCCATCCTGTCCATCGCTGTCCTCTTTGTCATCGGGGCAGTGTTGCTGGCACGAGTCCCCCGCGACGCCGGCTGAGGTAGACACCCGGCCGCGGGGAGACTATAAGAGCGGTGTATGCCTTTGGTTGAACTGCGTTCATGTTGTCGCGTTTGACCACCCGGGGGGTTATGCAAGCCATTGAAACTTATTGCACTACGACGGTTCGTCCGCACGAACGGTTGCAGTTCTGGAACCTCATCTCCAACCGCATCTTCAGCGGTACGCAGGTGCGTTCCGCAGACCCGGTGTTCGACGCCGAAATGTGGTGGTGGCGCGTTGGCAGCCTGTCGCTGCTTCGTCCGCGTTGTCCTGTGGCCGTGGTGGACCGCTATGGCGACGCGCAGGGCCGTGACCCTACCCACGTAGTCCTTCACCTGCAGCACCGTGGCACTTCCCGTGTCCTTCAGGGTAGTCAGGCCGCCCAGTTGTGCGCTGGCGATCTAGTGCTGAATACCCCGGCTGAACACTACCGCCTTGACGTGCTCGCACGCACGGACATGCTCTCGGTCGAAATGCCCATTGCGCCGCTGGAACAGCGTTACCCGGATATTCGTGAAGCGCTGGGACAGCGTCTGCC